>JALWDQ010000307.1:0-13740 GCA_027039625.1 Calditrichia bacterium
GTACCGTTTGTGCTAATGGCACGAATCGAATCGGCTGTGCGGAAGGCCGGTCTGGATGGGGGAAAGCGATTTTTACCGGATTATGTGGAAGAGGTGCCTCCGCCCCAGCGTGAGCGGTTCCGGCGATCTCGCCTTTACCTCCCGGGCGATCAGCCCAAGCTGATGCTCAATGCCGCCATTCACCAGCCGGACGGGTTGATTTTGGATCTGGAAGATTCCGTAGCGCCGGGTAAAAAAGATGACGCCCGCATTCTGGTGCGTAATGCATTGCGCGCACTGGAATTTAAAGGATGCGAACGTATGGTGCGAATTAACCAGTTGCCGCTGGGATTGCAGGATCTGGAGGAGGTGGTTCCCCACAAGGTCGATGTACTTCTATTGCCCAAAGTGGAGTCTCCGGAGCAAATTCAGGAAATTGAGGAAAAGGTGGAGAGCATTCTGGAAACGCTTCCGGAGAAGCGGGAGGTGTTCTTTATGCCCATTATCGAAAGTGCGCTGGGGGTTATGCATGCCTACCAGATTGCCCGGGCTTCTTCCCGGAATGTGGCGCTCGCCATCGGGTTGGAAGACTACACGGCAGATATCGGAGCCCAACGCACCAACGAAGGCCGGGAGAGTTTCTATGCACGTTCGGTGGTGGTGAATGCTGCCCGGGCTGCGGGAATCCAGCCCATCGATACCGTCTTCTCGGATGTTCAGGACATGGAGGGATTGCGTGCCAGCGTGCTGGAAGCCAAAAGTCTGGGATTCGACGGGAAGGGGTGCATTCATCCCCGACAAATTCAACCCATTCACGAAGCTTTCGCACCCACCGAAGAAGAAATCGAAAAAGCAAAACGAATTGTTCTGGCATTCGAAGAAGCGGAAAGGAAAGGGCTGGGTGTGGTGGCACTGGGGAGCAAAATGATTGACCCTCCGGTGGTAAAACGGGCTATCCGAACCATCGAACTGGCGATTAAAAGCAATCTCCTGAACGAAAATTGGAGGCAGGATTATGAGTAACGGAGAATTTGTAGAAAATGCGGCCGGACGCGTGGTTCCGCAAATCATCAATGGCGAACGGCATGTGCCTTATAAAGGGGTGAATAAACATCGTCCTACGGGGCGTAAAGCGGCACCGCCCATTCCCACCTGCATCGATTATCCCTGGGATGGCGATAAGCGGGTCGCCAGCATCAAAGAAGCACTGAAGAAGGCGGGACTTCGGGATGGAATGACCATCTCTACCCATCACCATTTGCGCAACGGGGATTATGTTGCCAATATGGTGTTCGATGCGGTAGCGGAGTTGGGCGTGAAGAACATCCGCTGGTTTCCCAGCGCTTCCTTTCCCATCCACGCTCACCTGATTCAGTACCTGGAGAGCGGTGTGATTCACCACATCGAAGGGAGCATGAATGGGCCGCTGGGGGATTACTGTTCCCGGGGAAAAATGCGGGGTACGGGAATTTTGCGCTCCCACGGGGGCCGCTGGCAAGCCATTCAGGATGGGGAAGTGCATATCGACATTGCGGTAATTGCGGCGCCGACGGCAGACCCCTTTGGAAATGCCAATGCGGTGCGCGGCAAAGCTGCCTGTGGGTTGCTGGGATTTGCTGAAGCCGATGCCATGTACGCCGACAAGGTGATTGTGGTAACGGACAATCTGGAACCCTTCCCGGTAATTCCCTGGCAAATTCACGGTAATTATGTGGATTACGTGGTGGAAGTGGATTCAATTGGTGATCCCGCTAAAATTGTTTCCGGAACCACGGTGCTGACCCGGAGTCCGGATCGGTTAAAGATTGCCGAGATGGCAGCACAATTTATACTGGAAGCCGGGATTATGAAGGATGGGTTTTCCTTCCAGGCTGGTGCCGGGGGAACCGCTCTGGCGTTTGCCGTGTATGTGCGGGACTTAATGAAGAAGCATGGCATTAAAGCGCGGTTTGTGCGCGGCGGCTCCACCAAATATCTGGTGGAAATGCTGGAAGAAGGACTTACCGATTACATCCTGGATGGCCAGACCTTCGACCTGGAAGGGGTTCGTTCCATGCGGGAAAATCCCAACCATCAAAATACCAATCCCTTTACCAGTTACAACTTCCACGGAAAAGGGAATTTTGCCTCGATGGTGGATGTGGTGGTACTGGGTGCGACCGAAGTGGATGTGAATTTTAATGCAAACGTGGTGACTCATAGTGACGGACGATTATTGCACGGTATTGGTGGCTGGCAGAATTGCCTGTACAGTAAAACGGTGATTTTACCCATCCCTCTCTTCCGGGATCGCATTCCGGTGATTGTGAATGAAGTAACCACCCTGGTGGGTCCGGGTGAATTAATTGATGTGATTGTGACCGAGCGGGGAATTGCCATCAATCCCCGGCGGAAAGATTTAATCGAAAAGTTGTCCGGTTCCTCTCTACCGATTCGCAGCATTGAAGAACTGAAAGCCGAAGCCGAGCGAATTTGCGGGGGGAAACCGCAGAAGCCGAAGTTAGGCGATAAAGTGGTGGCTGCCATCAAATGGGTAGATGGAACGGTAATCGATGTGGTACGGCAGGTACTGGATTAATTCCTCTGGCAAATAAATTGATGCGGCTAAATTTTTTTTAAAGAGAAGTGGAAAATAGCTACCGATGGGATTCGGTAGCTATTTTTTTAAGGTGGAGATAGGTTGTAATAAAGTCAGGGTTGTTTCCCTGAAAAATTGTAACAAAGTCAGTGTTATCTTTAAGCTTGAGGTGGGAATTAGGCGATGGGATTTGTAAAAATTTTCGCAGAAATATAACCCCAAAATCCGGTATCAAGACCGATCATGTTCTTTTCTTATTGCTTTAAGTTGTTGATGAATATCCTGTGCAACGTGAACTTTTCCCGCATGATCTAATAATTTGTATCCCAGAGATTTACGTTTCTTTTCTCGTAAATATTCTTCTAAAACACTGGTTACAAACGCGGAAAAAGACCGTTTTTCCTTCCTTGCCCATTCTTTTAATTCTTTTTCTAATGAATCGGGAATACTCAATGTAATACGCATTTTTTTTCTCCGAATTAATAGTACTTATACTTTAATATAAATTTAAAGTCTCATTTATGCAATTTATTTCATCCAGCATTTGAACTTGCTTATCTCTGATCATAGAGCCTGTCATCTGTTCATCCACTCCTCCATAGCATTCTATCCAAACTGGGCTCTGTCCAAATGGTTCCCTTTCCCAAAATGATCTGTTTAGATGGGACGAATGGATAGGATTGGTTCTTCCCAACTGTGCTCTCTGCGGTTTATGTGATTTTACTGGTTGTAAAAATTCTGATTATTCTGTCTAAAAATTTTCCTTCCACAGAAATTAATCCGAAGTTAAAATTGTATCCAGAATGTGTTCCCATCTTTCCACCAGATAAAGAGGGAGGTTAATTAACTGGAACGGTTTTCCATTAAAGGTACGGACGTGATCCACTCCAAATTTACCTGAATACACGCGCATCGCATAGGGATGTGCCACTTGATCCATAAACAGATGCAAAGACCGTAGTTTGCCTACTTTCCCCGATTTTACTTCCATAGGCACAGCCATGTTGCGGAAGGGAAGAACATAATCCAATTCTGCGGTGGACTGTTTTTTCTCCCTTGTCCAGAAAACCAGAGGTTGGATAGCGGTGCGGCGCTGCGCCAGAAGTTCCTGTCCTGCAATATGTTCCGCCACTCGACCTTCGTACAATGTATCTATTTCCGGTGTTTGAAAGAGCACTTCCTGAAGTCCCACAAAATAATTAAGTAACCCTGTGTCCAGTACCTGTAAACGGGGTGCTTTTTTATGGTTGGGAATCAAGGGAAGTCTGGTATTGGTAGTAGGATAAATCAGGTACACCAGCATGGCTTTTTCCAGAGCATGTAAAGCTTTGCTCACTTCCCGGGATTTATAATTCGATTGCCCAAATCCCTGAAATTTGATGCGTTTTCCCGCTTCAAAAAAGGAACTGCGAATGCAGTGGCGCAGTATTCGCCGGGAAGATTCACCTTGAGCGTATTTTTCCACATCATCCAGATATGAAGTAAACAAAGCATCGTACACCGGTGCAATTTGAGTAAAATCCCGGGTTTCAGCGTACGTTTTTACCGCTTCGGGCATACCTCCGATAAGGGTATATTTGTGGAATAGTTTCAGAAGTATTCTGTGTACATAATCCGGGATTTCGATAGTGTATAATCGTTCAATGAGTTCCTTTTCTCCCAGTGCATTTAAGAATTCAATAAAAGTAAGAGGATAAATATAGCGGTATTCCACACGACCGAGCGGAATGTGTACATGTACATCAATCACTGTTTCCAATAATGACCCGGCGGCAATTACGTACAGGTGGGGCGCTTCTTCCGGAAAAAAACGTAAACGTGCAACCGTAGCAGGGGAGTTTTGTATCTCGTCGAAAAAGATTAATGTTTTCCCCTTGTTACGAGGAATTTTTTTTACAAAGAAGATGGCTTCCAGAAATTCATCAAACGTTTCGCTTTGCTCACATAATCGTTTCTCGTCTGCTTTTTCGAGATTTAAATAAAGGTAGTAGTCGAATTGTTGAGCAAACAGGTGTACAGCCGTTGTTTTCCCTACCTGACGAGCTCCTCGTAAAATAAGGGGTTTTCGGCGTGGTTGATTTTTCCATTGTTCTAAATCTAAAAGGATTTTTCGCCAGAATGCCATGGAAACTCCTTACATGGATGAATGGCGTATTTAATATGCAGGCAATTTGTAACAAAGTCAATGTTTTTTTAATCGAAAATTGTAATAAAGTCAGGGTAATTTCCCTGAAATTTTGTAATAAAGTCGGGGTTGTTTTGGGGTTGGAGGTGGTAGTAGGGGGATGAGAAATGTTTTTATTATTAACCTATTTTTTAAATCTGTGTAAAGCGGAAAAGGGAATAGTCAGTTTATTTTTTTTATGATTTTTATTTTGTGATTTGTTCCATACAAATAACATCCTGCAATTATTATAATTTTCATTTCAAATTTGTTTTGTAAATTCGTCTCGAAAATATAAAATCTTACCTGATTTACATTCTTGGGAACTTCCTGCGGGAAGTCTCCATATACAACAAATGTATCAGAAAATTACCGGAATAATTCAGGGATAGTGCTGTGAGCCGGAAAGCATCTCTTTATTTGTTGAGTATTTTGTGGTTTGTTGGGCTGAGTTTTGCTTCGGTACAGAGTGGTAACGCCATTCCCGATACCAAAGGTCCATTTCTGCGCCATAATCAGAGTAAAATTATCTGGTTCGATGGGTATTGGTGGGGTACGTTTTATAATACTGCCCAATCCCAATGGTGCCTCAACAAATTCGATGGAAGCACCTGGAGTGTGGTGCAAACTATTGATGAATTTAGTTCCCAGCGGACGCCGGATATGGTACTGGATGCTCTGAACCACACGCTTTACATCCTGTTCCCCATAAGTGAAAAAATTTACCGATATTCCTATTCTGGTAGTAATTGGAGTCTGGATAGTGGATTTCCTCATTCCGTCCCCGGTGCTTCCAGCGGAACTAAAAACGAACCACCGGTTCTGGCTCAGGCGCTGGATGGAGATTTATTTGTTTTTTCTGTGCACGACAGTGCACTTTGGATGACCTATTCTCAGGATGGAGGGGAAACCTGGTTGGATTCTTCAATTGTAATTCGTAATTTGAGCAAAAGCAATGGCTTAGCCGATGCCATCGGATTTGAATACAATGGTTCAGGTTACATGGGGGTTATGGTTTCGGAGGATTCCCATGGGGATGTCATTTTTATGAAATTAAAGGATAGTGATTCTCCCACCAACCTATCCAATTGGGATGAAGAGACATTACCCGAACCTCCTGAATCGGATAATCATGTGTGCCTGGTACGCGATCTGGACAATAATCTGTACGGAATTATGAAATGGGGTGCGATTGGTAGCTCTACTCCTCATTTTACATTATTCAAAAGAAGCCGCAACGGGAACTGGTCCAAAGTGAATCTATACGACACAGAACCCGGTAACACCACGCGTCCTGCCCTTACTGTGAACGAAACTACGAATGAATTGTACGTATTTGCCACAGTGAACGATAAAATAGGATACGCGGTGCTAAATAAAGACAGTTTACAGGACGTCCAGAGCGATGATTGGGTGACCTTGATTGAAAACGGAACGGATACTTTTAATGATGTTAGTGCCACCTACCTTCCCATCAGTACCAGCAGCGGATTAATGATTACCGGTTTGAATACAACCCAGAATCAGGTCTGGTATCGGTACATTCCTCTGAATTTTACCCCCCGGGACGACTTGATTATCACCGAAGTGCACAGCCATTCCAATGTGCTGGCTTCCTATGTGGAAATCCAGAATCGGGGAAGTTCTCCGGTGGATTTGTCCGATTATACCCTGGAATATTACGATGATGGGGACACCTCTCCCTCTTCTACCAAAAGTTTGAGTGGTACCCTGGATCCCAACGAATTTGCTGTATTAGCCCGGGATGGGGCAGAGTTTCAGGCAGAATATGGTTTTGCACCGGATTTCACCAAATCCGGGTTCCGCTTCGACGGAGGAGCCGATGGAATTGTGCTGAAAAAAAATGGCACCATTGTGGATTATTTTAATAATGCCACCGGAGACAAGGTCTCCTGGCCGCAGAATTACCTCTTCCAGCGTTGTTGCTACCCTAATGACGGTTCTGTGCTGACATTCGATTATGCTCTGGAGGGAAGCAATCAGAACGGCTCTCCCAGTGGTGGTTCTACCGTTGCCGCCTCCATTCGTTATGTGAATCTAGATCGAAGCTGGTATTTTACGGGCGACACCATGCACATTACCGAAGAAATCGATACCGACAACTCATCCCAGGACATCAAAGTAGTCACCAGTATTCTGGATTCCACGGGATTGGTGCAAAACAGTAACACTCGTTACCTTACCATTACCGGAAACGATAATGATGCTTTTGTAGAATCTCTGGAAATTCCTGCCTCCCTCTCATCCGGTATTTACTCCCTTAAAGTTACAGTGTACGATCAGAATTCAGCGAATTATCAGGATTCCCAATCCCAGAATTTTTACGTGCAGAAACAGGATACCTGGCAACTGGCATTTACCATTACCCATGGCACCACAACCTTGCAGCGAATTATTGCCGGAAATGAAGACGCTACCAGTGCTTACGATACGTTACTGGATTCTTCCCTGACTTCTCCCGGCAGCAGCTTTTACGCTTCGTTCTACATTAGCAGTTCCCCCAATTATTTGTACAAAGATACCCGTCATTGGAGTTATCCTTATAGTGACAGTATTGATTGGACATTGAAAATCCTCAATACCGGTGGAGGTGCCGTTACTGTTCAGTGGGATTCTACTCAAATTCCCGAGGACGGAATTTTTCTTTTAACCGGGTTGGATAGCGATGTGGATATGCGAGGCACCAGCCAGGTTTCTTTTAGCGGGGATGTGGAACTAACCATTCGGTACCGGGAAAGCTATACTTATACATTCAATTTTCCCCAGGGTGGGTGGTACATGGTTTCTCTGCCCCTGCAGCCTGAGTCTTCCAGTTTAAGTACCCTTTTTCCCAATGTACTCATTGCTTATGAATGGGACCCTGTTACTCAGAGTTACGTGGGAACCACAACAATTGTGCCCGGTAAAGGGTATTGGTTTGCAGTAGCCGATCCCCACACACAGGAAATTACGGGTACACCGCTGTCGCGAGAGGAAATTTCCGCGACCATGGGCTGGAACATCATTGGTTCGTTATTCCAGCAGGTGGATATTTCCAATCCCAACGATAATCCCGATGGCTCGGTATTAATTGCTTACGGATACGATGTGAGTAATAACGTCTATTACGAAACGACCAATTTGCAACCCGGGGAAGGATACTGGCTGGCGGTGCTGCAAAATTGCACACTCACTCTGAAACAAAAAACCGATTTCAATGGAATTACTACAAATTCCGCTTCCATTCTACCTTTGAGTTTTATCGGTCAGTTTGGTAATACACCGCCTCCACCACCTGGTGGGAGTACCCGGATTACCCGGCAACCTCAATTACCGCAATCGTTCCAATTGGCGCAGAACTTCCCCAATCCATTTAATCCTGCAACCACCATTCAATTTAGCTTGCCAGAACGCGCCCATGTTTTGGTAACCATATTCAATGCTCTGGGGCAACAGGTGCGGCGACTGGTCGAGGCAGATTACCTGGCCGGTACGCATCAGGTACAATGGGATGGAAAAGATGACCATGGGAAAAATGTCTCCTCCGGGGTATATTATTATAAGCTGGATACCGAAAAATATCATGCCATTCGTAAAATGATTTTGATGCGGTAAAGTGGATGATTATATTCTTCCGAATATTATTCATTAATAAACTTTGTGAAAAAATTTATGGTGAAGTCACATAAGAATTTAAGTACCGATTCCATTTAATTACGAAAGTATTTGGTCCCTTGCATTAAAAGGGCGATTGTGTAAAGAGCTATTTCATAACCGGGTTAATTTTTTCTAAAGATTTGTGATTTATTCCGAAAGTTAAATTCTGAGTTTGGTGGTGGGAGCGTTGTCCGGGTTTTGTGCTCTGTTATTTTTTAAGGTTGTCTCATTACTTTTCACCTGGTCTCATTCAATATCGGGAGGATAATGTCGGTTTTTTCCGAAATTCTGCTCTCTTTGAATATCAATAAAATAACATATGTGGTTCTAAGAGATCGAAATATTTACGATCGAAATTTATCGGAGCTGGATATTTTAATTCCTCCCGGGGAATTGAAAAAATTCGAAGAGATAGTGACCTCATACGGATTTTCTCCCCGAAATCTGGCTATTCCTGCGAAAATGATTTACCTGGCCTGGATTAATCGCTGTTTTAAAGTATTCGATGTCCATTTCGAAATGATTCAGGATGGCATTGAATATCTGCCGACAGCCCAAATATTGGAGCGCCGGATTCAGGGAATGGATGGGTTCTACCACCTTTCTCCCGAAGATGAGTTGCTCCATCTCTTTTTCCACAATTTAATTGGTAAAAAGCATATTCAGGATAAGCATCTCCCCCGTATTCAGGAACTTTTGCAACAGAAACTGGATTACGCCTATCTGGATCGCATGCTTCCTTACCCCAGGGTGCAGGAAATTTTCCATGATTTTCTGGCCAATCCGGAACGGTTCAACAAAGATCGGATTCTGGCTTTGCAGGTGTCGAGAACTCTTATTCATCTGTACACCCGCCATTCATTAAAAGCGCGGTACCGCCGTTTTTACCGACGATATCTTCGGCGCTGGTTTAGCGACAATTACGGAATCCATGTGGCATTTGTGGGTGTGGATGGATCCGGTAAAAGCACTACTATTAAAACGGTGCAGGAGCAACTGGATGCGGCTGGTAAAATCAAACATACGCTGGTGTACATGGGACCCTGGGGGCAGATTCGTTCTCCGATGCTCCGCTGGGTGTACAAAGTTGATCTTTTCCCTTCCATGGTAGATTGGAAAGAGCGTTTTATTAATCGTTTCCGAGGAGAAGAAACCCAATCTTTATTTTATATTCTGAGAAAGTGGATTTTTGGAATTGTAAAAGGGTGGATTTATTATTCAGCAGTATATTCAGAACTCTGGTTCCGATATCTAAAAGAAGTACGCCCAAAAGTTCGTAAAAATTTTATTGTGCTGGAAGACAGGTACGTCTATGATTTACGCTACATCTTTAAAAAACGCCTGATGAAGCAGTTTAAATTCTGGCGCTGGTTTATCTGTAAATTTTTCCCAACCCCGGATTTAATTGTCTTTCTGCATAACGATCCCGAAAAAATTGTAGAGCGAAAACCCCAGCTTCAGGAACAGGAGATTGAACTGTTCCAGCGTTATTATCGCAAGACGTTAAAAAACCTCCCAGTTTTATATCAGAAAACCGATAAAAAGCCCGAAGAGGTTGCCGCCGGAATTGTGGACGAAATCATGAAACGATATCTGGGAATGAATTAATGGGTGCCTGGCATAAGCTGTATTCTCTACTCCCCTATGTGTATTTTACGGATGTGCGAGCGGGCGAGACGGTACTGGTGATTACCGACGTACCCGAACGTTGCCAGATAGGTGCGTTTTTACCACTCGTTTACCTTACCTTTTTTTGTCCTGCTGGTTGTGTAAAAAATTTACAACATAATTCCCGGGTTAGCTGTGTGGATGGCGATTGGGAGCAATTGGGGGCAATCAACAAAAACGTTTCCACCATTATCTGGGACATGGTTACCCCACCCGATGTTTCCCTCTGGCAAAAAATTCAAAATCTGTTTCCCGAACTCCGAACGCTGGTTCTTCTGGAAGAACGCAAATCCCTTTTTACCAACCTAAAAAACATCTGGAGCTACTGGAATAAGAAATCTGCTAAACCGCTGATAAATAAAAAATTACAGTTCGGAGAAATGTGGCAGCAGCGCTGGTTCTTGGTAGTCTTCCCCCGTCGGGAAAAACCACGTACTTTTCTGTTACCGGGATTTGCCACTCCGGGTGTTTCGGAATCCCGCTTTGCCTGGAAGCGCTGGTTCGACCGCCACGGCGGGCTGTTCCTCCTCCCTCATTACACCGCTTCTGTTTTTACCCACTCTTCTGCGCCAGATGTAATCAGGCACGCTATTTGTAAGCTAATTGGTTGTGGGGAAAATGAAACGGATATTCGAAATTATATCCGACAAATTTACATCTCAACAACCAATGTGCTTATGGTACGAATTCGAGTCAAAAATGTTAATTATTTTATTCGCTATCCTTTCCATGTGCTCTCTCTGGAGCGCATTCAGAACAATCAGCGCCTAATTCGCTTGCTGCACGAAAATGGTTTTACCGATGTACCCAATCCCGTGGATGAGCAACCGGAAAGTGATTTTCCGTATTTTGTAGAAGTGGGAATCGATGCGTTCAGCGTGGAAAAACGATTTAGCCGGTTACAGGATAACGAAGCAGTGGATTATGTGCAAAAAGCCATGGAGCGCATCAGTCGGATTCATCGTCATTTTGGGTTGCGGTTTTCTATGGATGAAAGCACTTTTGAGAAGTATGTGGGAATTCGTTTAAAGGAAATCCGAAGCGAAGAGGAAGATGTGGATATTATCAATCGCATAGAGCAGTATTTAAAAAATGAGTTTCTCGGTAAAACCTTTATGCATTCCATTTGCCATGGCGATTACAAAATAGGTAATTGTTTATTTGATGAAAATGGCGAGCTTCTGGGCATCATCGATTGGGATATGGGAAGTCTGGACGATTTAACGCTGGTGGATGTGGCTAGTTTAATTGCCCGAGCACTCCGCCAGCGAAAAAAACTTAATTTTGTCGGGCTGCTCAGGGAACCCAACATGGAGGGAGGAATATTTCAGAAGCCATATTTACAATATTTTAAATTAACTGGAACCGATCCCGTTTCGTTTTTCCCCACCCTGTTATTTTACTGGATCGATCGGGTGTATAAACAGTTTAAGTTTAGTCCCGATGGGCGTAAAACGTGGGCCAGGTACCATGTACGACCTGTTCTGAAAGTCCTGCAGTCGATCCTGTAACATCATTTTCCCCCCAACATGTGTGTATGTGGTAACCTCCTGGTTACTGGAATAATGGTTATTTGTGGTGAAGAACCACGAATAAGTTATGAATTTTAGGTAAACGCATGGAGGCAATTATGAAGCAGGCGGTCTTACCCTGGTTAATTTCAATCATTGTGTTTTCCATAATTCATGCGGGAGTGCATTATGTGGATAATCATTTTCAGGGGAATCCGGTTGGTACCCTTGCAGCTCCCTGGCAAACCATTGCCCAGGGAATGGATCATCTCCAACCGGGGGATACCCTCTACATTCGGGGCGATGCCAGCTCTCCGCGAGTTTACTCCGAAAAAGTTCGCCCGGTTGTTTCCGGTACCGCACAGAATCCCATTGTGATTAAAGCATATCCTGGCGAGAAGGTCCTTATTAAATATCAGAGTAGTGAGGTGCTAAAAGCCAACAAAGATTATTACGTTTACGAAAATTTAATTTTTGACCACGATTGGGGTACTTCAGATGCCATTCGGTTAACCGGGGATTACAATGTGTTTCGGAATTGTGAGGTGCGAAATGGCCACCGGGATGGATTTGATATTGGGTCTGCCCATTACAGCATCATCGAAATGTGCGAAATTCATGATTTTATTCATGAAAACGTGGGCTCAGATGCTCATGGAATCGTGATTACCGCGGGTAATTATGTTACCTTTCGTCACAACCAGATTTACGATTGTTCCGGGGATTGCATTCAGATCGGCCATGGAACTGCCTACCATACTCAAATCTTGGAAAACGATTTATTCAGCACCCCGGCGATGCAGGGAATCAGTGAAAATGCCGTGGATGTAAAATCCAATTTTGGCGGATTCATCTACGGCAACAAAATGCATGGTTTTCGGCGCTGCAACGGAGCAGATGGTTCGGTGCTGAAGATTAATCACCAGGCGGACAGTATGGTTGTAGCCTGGAACGAAATTTATGATTGCAATGGTGGGTTGCGCCTAACTGCGGGAAATGGTCCGCCCAGGGATATGATTGTGACCAACAATGTGGTGCACCATCTGGTGGATGAAGGAAATTATTCCGTGGATGGTTATGGGGTGCAGTTCGATGGCCAGCAAAACCTGAAATTTTACAATAATACCTTTTATGATATTCCCGGGCCGCTGTTTTGGTTGGCTTCCAATGGGGTAGATACTCTGGATATGCGCAATAACATTTTTGCCAACACCCACGATTTTCATGGGAATGAATCAGTCTTCCACGGGCTGGTGACCATTGCCTATAACGGCTGGTTCAACTGCACCCAGATGTTTACCAATCAGACCCATGTGATAACCGGAAGCGATCCCATGTTTGTGAATGCCGATGGAAGTGATTTCCGTCTAGCTGCGGGTAGCCCCTGCATTGATGCGGGCGATCCGGCTTTCGGAAGTAATTATCCCGGCGGACGCATCGACCTGGGCGCCTTTGAGTACGGTTCGGCAATGGGCATCCCCACCACGCTGCACAAAAATCCCGAACGCTTCCGCCTCCTGAAAAATTATCCCAACCCCTTCAATCCCGAAACGACCATTCCCGTGGAAGTGTATTCGCTGCTAAAACAGGCGCATTTTCAGGTGTACAATGTGTTGGGGCAGGTAGTGTACTCCCGGTACTTTGCTCGGGTGCAACCGGGTGTTTTACTGATTCACTGGGATGGCAAAAATCAAAATGGTGTGCAGCAACCGACGGGAATTTATTTCTATGTGTTCGAGAGCCAGGGGCTCCGCCAGATGGGACGGATGCATCTGGTGAAATAACCTCAGGTGAGGAATTTAATGAAGGCGGCAACCAGACCGGCGAAGGTGGAAGAAAGCAGGGTGCCAATCAGAAAATATTCGGCAAAGCTGCGTTCGTTGAGTTCCTTGAAGCGGGTAATGCCTTTGGCCGTGAGAACAAATCCAATTGCCGTAAATTGATTGTTCAGCACAAAGAAGAAAATAAGCACCCTTTCCAGAAAACCGATGACGCGACCCCGGTTGTATTCCGTTTGGTCAACCGGGGCGCTCTCGTTCTGGGACGCGCCGGTACGGGGTACCAGATTCAAAACCTCGAATAGATAGCGAATCATTAGATTCACTTCATTTAACGATAATAAAATTCCAAACAGAAAAAGGTGGAACTGCTTCCAGTTGGTTTCCAGTACCAGCCATACCAGC
>JALWDQ010000308.1:0-1401 GCA_027039625.1 Calditrichia bacterium
CAAGAAAATACCGTGTAGTCACAAGAAAAAAGCTCTCCAAATGAGATATTTCCCCTCAAATATCAATATGATATCTTCACTGAAGATATTACTCTATTAGGTGAACTTCCGATACAACTTCGATGGGCGCAAAAACATTTGCCTACAACCAGAACAATCGGCTTATAAGCGCATCGGAGAATGGATCAACCCTTGGAGAATATACTCACAACGGCTTCGGCCAGAGAACAATAAAAACCGTGGGTGGGAAAACAACCATCTTTCATTATGACCGGCTCGGAAACATTATCTCTGAGGAAACACAGGGAGAGGAACTAATAAGAGACTACATCCACATCGGTCGCAATCGCATCGCTATGGTTGAATCCACAAGATGCCTGGCTGACATAGACACAGACCATGATGTGGACGGAGCTGATTTAGCGCTCCTGGCGGATGATTATAATCGAACCGACTGCTCTGAAGCCTCTCCCTGCAGCGCTGATATAAACGGTAACGGAGTAGTAAACGCCGATGATTTAAGTATTTTAGCCTCAGAGTTCGGAAAAACATTGTGTCCCGAGGACAAATTTTACTACTTCCACAACAATCACCTCGGAACTCCCCAACGGGTCACCGATCAAGACGGGGCCATCGTCTGGTCGGCCAATTATGTACCCTTCGGAGAAGCAACCGTCACCCTCAGCACCATCTCCAACCCCTTCCGCTTCCCTGGGCAGTATTTTGACAACGAGACAGGCCTGCACTATAATTACTTCAGGTACTATGAGCCGGGAGTGGGGAGGTATTTGAGGCCGGATCCGATAAACTTCTTATTATCTAATTTGTTTAGTAATAATGAACACTTTTCAAAGTTGTATTTTGGGGTCGAATTTTCAGACAACTACACATATTCGCGCAATAATGTGAAAAAATTAAGCGATTTTTTTGGTCTTTACGTAGGTGGTTATGGTCTTGGGGGAATCCTCGCTATTGGGGGCAAGATTATGCCTGGCTCAGTGGGTACGGGATCCATTCTTTTTGTCAGTGATGACAAGGGTAATTTCGGTTTCGTAGAATGCTATGGGGCTGGTCTAGCTTCTGGGGCAGGATTTTTGGTAGGAATTCAAACGAGTCACCTATGGGGAATAAAATCTATTTGTGACATGGAAAGAAACGGATTTTTATGGGGCGTTAGTTTAGGTTATGCCTCAGGAGAAGGAATATCTGGTGAAATAGGGAAGTCTGGGGTTAACATCCTAACAGGCGCTGGCGTAGGCAAGTGGGGAGCGACAACTAATATTTTAAAGCAGCGAAGCCGCAACCAAAATTTAGGATACGACCCTTCGACAGGCTCAGGACACCGCCCTTCGGCCCTTCGACGGGCTCAGGGCAGCGCTTTGCTTTGAAACCGGAAACATG
>JALWDQ010000309.1:0-5867 GCA_027039625.1 Calditrichia bacterium
TATTGTTAATCGATGTAGAGCCTTCAGGTAAACGTGGTAAAGAATTATTGAGCAGTCAACGGTTGTTGGAACGTCAGCAGCTATTTTTAAACGCTGAGGTAAAGCTCAAATATTTGCTTTTAGATGCATTATATCTGAACGATCGAGTATTGGGGTGGCAGAAACGGGGTTTGGTGGAACACCTGGTCATTAAGTACCGGCCAAAAGATGGAGAGATTGCTCAACGTTTTCGTCGTATGATTAGCGCATTTGAGTCCATGGTTCAGCAATGGAATGATGTCCGGGATAATAGGAAGCGTACTCAGTTAAGTGTTCAAATGGGGTTTAAGGAGAAAAGGGGAAAAGACAATGCCAAAGGTGTGTGGTATCACATTTATTATGCTCGCAGCAATAGTTATGATAAGGATTATGCCATTGCACGTGTAGAAGAATTCCGTAAAGGTAAATCACTGGGTACGTTTTATGTTTTTACCACCGATAAAGAACTCTCTCCGGATCAGCTTCGTAATTTGGGTCATCAACGATGGTACATTGAGAATGATGGGTTTAAATTGTTGAATTCTCAGGTGAATACCAAGAAATATCATTTAGACAATGAAGTAGTGTATCGGAACAAGTTATTAATTCAGATATTAGCTGTGGGTTTGCTAATGCTGTTTCGTCGAGAGAATGGCTATCAACTCTCTCGGTTATATAGTTCTGTAAAGTTGACTCTACGGTTTGTGGGGGAGGTTTTGTTTGATGGCAACTTCTATATAGGAGCCCATTGGATAAATAGCTAATAAGCCCGAATCCGGATATCAAAAGACCCCCTAACCAAAGAGTATAACTCTTTGGACGGGAGATTTTTCCCCCTTTTGGCTTTGAAGTAAATAAGTTGTCTAAAACATAGAAATTCTCTTATTATGATAAAAAATTAAGAATAGCATCGGGAATTTCTGATAAATTTTTCTTTCAATAGTTTAAAATATTCCAATATGAGGTATGAATGATACCCTATATCAGAAAATATTAAACTGCACTTGCTTTTGGGTTTAAAATTTTCTTAATTATGGTAAAAAAGATGCCAGGATGATGAAAAAATTAAACCAATTAATCAATGAGTGGCCCAAAGGCGCTATTTTAACTTCTAAATATTTAAAGAAAAAAAATATCACTTCACAACACTTAAAGCAGTATCGCAAAAGTGGTTGGATTGAGAGTATAGCCAGGGGTGTTTATAAATTAAAATCAGACGTTATTGAGTGGCCTGGTGCTGTCTTTGGTTTGCAACAAGAAAAAGATATTTACATCGGCGGGAAGTCTGCGCTTCAATTAAAAGGCTTTGGTCATTATCTGGCACCCGATATACGTACTCTTTTTCTGTATAGTTCATCTCATAAGTCATTACCCACATGGTTTAAAAAAATAGACTGGGGTGTTAAGATACATTTTACCTACTTTCATTTGTTTAAACATAATATTAAAAATTCTTTTACCTCGTTTAAATACAGAGAATTCAATGTAAAAATATCTACCCCGGAAAGGGCTATTTTAGAAATGCTGTACCATATTCCTGCAAAACAAAGCTTTGATGAAGCAATGAAAATAATGGAAGCTTTAACCACTTTGCGTCCCGAATTACTTCAGCAACTACTGGAAGTTTGTAATTCGATAAAAGTAAAGCGTTTATTTTTATATATGGCAGAAATTAAAAATCATTTTTGGTTTTCTCATCTGGATCTTAGAAAGATTGATCTAGGCAAAGGGAAACGGAGTATTGTTAAAAATGGTGTGCTTAATAAAAAATATCAGATCACCGTAATGGGAGAATTAGTAAATTGAATGAAAGTACATATATTAGACAGGCAAAATTACTACTTGATATTTTACCTCTGATCGCTGCAGAACCGTCTTTTGCACTAAAAGGTGGTACAGCAATTAATTTTTTCATACGAAACCTTCCACGAATATCCGTTGACATTGATTTAACCTATCTACCTATTGAAGACAGAGAAAGCACATTAAAAAATATCGATTCGATATTACGAAAATTATCTTCTAAAATTCAAAAGACCATGCCTTCTATAAAAATTTTTCCTAACTATTTACAAGGGGAATATTTAATAAAATTGATTATCAAAAGAGAAGATGCAGTGGTAAAAATTGAACCGAATATTATCGTTCGGGGCTCTGTTTTCCCCTCCGAGAAAAGGATGCTGGTAAAAAAAGCACAGAATTTATTTGAGAAAGCGGTTGAAGCACAGTTGCTGTCTTTTGCCGATCTTTATGCCAGTAAAATTTGTGCTGCGTTGGACCGACAACATCCCAGAGATTTGTTCGACGTTAAACTGCTTTTGGAAAACGAAGGTTTTACGGAAAATATTCGTCAGGCATTTATCGTGTATTTAATTAGCCATGACCGTCCAATGGTGGAGTTGCTAAATCCAAACCTACTTGACATTAGCACGATATTTGAAACGGAATTTTCCGGGATGACTTTTATTCCCATTACGTTGGATGAGTTACATCAGACCAGAAATCGTCTGATTGATGAAATTAAAAATCTTTAACCGAAAATGAGAGAAAATTTTTATTATCATTTAAGATGGGTCAACCTGAGTGGGATAGGATTCCCTTCAAACATATTAAAAACCTTCCTGCGGTCCAGTGGAAATTGCAAAATATCCGTAATATGAAAACTTCGAAGCACAGGAAGGCGTTGCAGAAGCTTGCAGATTATCTGGCCTTTTAAATGCATTTTTAAACTGCCTGTTGCTCGCCAATTGCATTACAACTTCATGAAATCTGGAGAACCTTTGGCATAGAATTAGGTGAAATATTACTTTTTTCTTTTCTCCCGTTATTATTTTGTCTGGTTGTTTCTTGCATTACCTGAACAAAAAATTTTTTCCTATTAAAATTTTTATTCCTTGACAAAGTGATAGGATTTGCGTATTATGTTAGTGAGTGATAACTAATGATGAGGTGTTGCTATAAAATTTCCTCATTGATAATGATAAGCAGTTTAAAATAAACCCATCGCAAGGAGAAATAATGAATGTTTTCAAACACCTGATGATTCTGACTTTGTTGCTGAATCTGATGGCATGGGCTGGCAGTCCCCTTCAGGTACAGTCATCCATCTCCCGGATGACCCTCTCGCAGGTGCTGGATAGTGCTCTGCAAAAAAATCCTGTGATACAGGCTGCTCTCTGGCAGAAGGTATCTGCCTCCAAAAAGGTTTTGGAAGCCCGCAGTGGTTTTCTTCCACGGATTAGTGTAGTGGGAAGCTACACCCGTTACAAAGAACCGATGATTATTATTCCCATTCATGAAAAGGGTAAATTCCCTCCGCTGGATGATAAAATTTTTAACTCACAGTTTCAGCTGCAGCTTCCCATTTTTAGCGGCGGACGGACGCTAGCAGCACACAAAGCTGCCAAAGCGAGTGCCGCAGAAAGCGGAGCGCAGGGAGAATTCGTCGAGGCAAAAGTGATTCAAAATGTGGCAAATATCTATCTGCAAGCAAGGGAAGTGACCGACAAACGGAATTTAGTCACCCAACGGCTTCATGCGCTGCGCCAGCGATATCGTGAACTCTCGCTGCTTCAGCGCGAAGGCCGTATCTCGGAGGCCGATTTCGCGCTGATAAATGCTTCCCTGCAAAGTACCATTGCAGATAGTCTGGAACTGGAATCGGCCTGGTACCAGTTAAGCGTGCGATTGGGGCAAATCGTGGGGGTAAAACATCCCATTATTCCGGATGTCTCGGATTTTTCCGCTCCGGATTTATCCGCATCGGAAACCGCTGTCATTGAAGCGGATTTAATACCGGACACCACCAGTCTGGATGAAAGATTGAACGGACCGGAAATTAAAAAAGCGCAAGCACAACTCATGCGTGCCAGAGCGATGAAATCCCTGGCAACGCGCAGTTTCCTCCCGGAAGTCAACGGATTTTATGTGTATAATTACAATTCCGGTGGAAGCGAATGGGATCCTGTTGGTGAGTGGGCGGTCGGATTGTCTGTGCGCATTCCTCTGTTCGAGGGAGGACGTCGCATTGCCAATGTGGGTGCGGCTAGCGCTGCGGAAAAAGCAGCTGCAGCCAATCTGAAAACCACCCTGCTGGAACAAAAAGCCTCGCTGGAAATTGCCTACTTGAAATGGGATGCCGCCC
The DNA here is from genome assembly GCA_027039625.1 of Calditrichia bacterium. Classification (GTDB taxonomy): domain Bacteria; phylum Calditrichota; class Calditrichia; order RBG-13-44-9; family RBG-13-44-9; genus JALXCH01. The sequence continues at coordinate 4,163 of JALWDQ010000309.1, forward strand.
GTAAACGGCGCCAGTTCCTGATCCAGGCTGTTGAAAGCAAGCAGAAATATGTGGAAGCAAATCGAAAACTCTATAAAGAAGGACGAATTCCCTTAAGCGAATTGCTAACTCAGGAAACCGAATTGTTAGCCCTGGAAATTCAAGAAAAAGAACTTCGCTACGCCGAACAGAAAGCCCTGCTAAATTATCACGCTCTAATTGGCAATCTAACCCCTGAAAACGTCAAGAAAATTTTACAATAAAGGAGTTCGCAATGAACATTGTCAAAACGAAGCGCTTTATTTTGTTTATCTTGTCAGCTCTCATTTTTCTACAGAGTTGTAAAGAAGGAAGAGAGGAAACAGCTGAAATTAAACCCATCGCCATACGGGTAGTAAAGCCACAAATAACCAATCTTCAGGAGAAGATTTCTTACGTCGGTACCCTTCATGCCCATCGGGAAGTGAAAATCATTTCCCGTGTGCAGGGCACGCTTCTTTCCCTGCCGGCAGCAGAAGGAACTGGCGTTAAAAAAGGACAGGTCATTGCGCGAATCTATGCCCCGGAACTGGATGCTACAGTGCAGCGCCTGCAGGCAGAGGTGGACTACTGGAGTCGCCGATACCAGGCAGACCAGCGTCTGGAAGCAGAAAAAGCCATTCCTCCCGAGCAGGTAGCCATGTCCAGAAGAGCATATCTGAGCGCCAAAGCCTCGCTGGAAGGCGCACGATCCAATTTGAACAAGACCTTCGAAAAAGCCCCGTTTAGCGGAGAAGTATTAAAATGGCTGGTAGATCCCGGACAACCGGTTATGCCGGGGCAACCCATTCTGATCTTGGGCGATAATAGCACGGAAGTCCAGGTAGAAGTAATTGAAGAAGAACTGAAGCGCGGTCTGAAAACGGGTACGCCGGTTATTCTTTATAAAAAAGACGGAACCTTCGTGGAAACAAAGGTGCGAGAGGTCGCTCCCCAGGCCAGCGGATTTTCTCGAACATTTGTTGTTAAAATTTCCGTACCCCAATCATTAAAAAATGAATGGCGCAAAGGGGAATCGGTAAAACTGGACTTCATCCTCAAGTCAGCTCCCCATGCAGTTGCCGTACCGGTAGAAGCCATTGCCGATCGCGATGGCAATCCGCACATTTTTCTGGTTCGGGAAGGCAAAGCCTATCGCCAGGATGTGCAGCCCGGAATTCAACAGGGGAACCTGGTACAGGTGGATTTTCCCTACAACGGCCAGGACCTGGTGGCTGTAACCAATCTGGGACTTCTAAAGGATAGCATCCCGGTATTTACCGTGCAAACAGGGGAGACCGTACGATGACAATACCACGTTTCGCTTTGCAGAATAAATACACCATTTACGCCCTGTCCGTTGCGGCAGTTATTTTCGGTATTCTGGCGTACCTGAGTTTGCCCATTCAGTTGTTCCCGGATACCGCTCCGCCGCTGGTTAACGTGCTTACACCGTATCTTGGTGCAGCCGCAAAGGATGTCGCCGATCTGGTTTCCGATCCCATCGAAACGGAATGTGCTGCACTGGAAGGTGTGCACAAGGTGACTTCCACCTCCCAGGACGGCCTATCGCTGGTGAGTATTGAATTCAACTACGACCGGGATGTGGATATCGCCGCTGTGGATGTGCAAAATGCCATTTCCCGAATTCGTTCCAAACTGCCGCGGCAAATTGGCGAACCCCAGGTACTCAAATTTTCCACCAGCG
>JALWDQ010000309.1:5877-13721 GCA_027039625.1 Calditrichia bacterium
CATGGGACTTACCGGAGAGAATCTGGTGGAAATCCGTCGTCTGGCAGAAGATGTGCTGGCTCCGGAACTGCAGCGTGTTCCCGGTGTGGCACTGGTGGATGTGTTCGGTGGGCATCAGCCGGAAATTTCTGTGTTGGTGGACCGCAACAAACTGGAAGCCTACCACCTTCGCCTGCCCCTGGTGGTGGATGCCATCACCACACACAATGTAAGTTTACCGGCAGGACAGATCCGCAGCGAAGGACGCCAATACAGTTTTCGGGTGGATGAACGGAGCCGCACTCCTGAGGATATCCGTAACATTGTTTTAACCACTCCCATGGGAAAAAGAATTCGTGTGGGCGACCTTGCCACCGTTGCGGAAGGGAGTGCCGAAGACCTTTCCCGCTTTCACGTGAATGGCGAACCGGCCATCGCCATGCAAATCTTCAAGCAGGATGATGCCAACACCGTTGATGTGGTGGAAAAGGCCCAGCAAAAATTTGCCGAGCTGCAGAAGCGCTACCCGAACGTAAAAATGATCGAAGCGGAAGAATCGGCTTCGTTTACCCGCCGCGTGGTAAACAACATGTTCGGCAGTGTGTGGCAGGCACTTCTTCTGGCCGCTATCATTATCTTTTTGTTCCTATCCAGCTTTCAGCGTGGCCTGGTGGTATCCGTTTCCATGCCCATGTCCTTTTTGCTTACTTTTGCCGGAATGAAGCTTTTTGGCATCGAGGTTAACCTGGTGACCCTTACTGCCATTATCCTTTCGGTGGGAATGGTCGTGGATGCCTCGGTGGTTATTCTGGAGAACATTACTCGCCGTTACCAGGAAGAGAACCTTTCGCCAAAGGAAGCGGCTTTGGCCGGGGCGGAAGAGATTCAGTTTGCTGTTATCGCCGGAAATGCCACCACGCTGGTGGTGTTAATTCCACTGCTTTTCCTGTACGGATTTACCGGTAAAACGTTCGGTCCTTTAGCCAGTACCCTGATTATTGCGTTTCTGGGGTCGTTGCTGGTATCGCTTACCCTGGTCCCAATTTTAACGGAAATGGTGACCCGCGAAGGTGGTAAGCTGGAAGCGATCGCCAGAAAAATTGCTACTCCCTGGAACCGTGCTATGGAAAAACTGCGCGGGTTTTACATTGGACTCCTCACCCGCAGTCTAAAAGCGCGCTGGGTGGTTATCGTTACCGCAATTGGTTTATTTATTTTTGGAATTGTACTGCTGCGTTCCCTGGGCATGGAATTGCTTCCCAAAATGGACGGTGGAACCAGCTTCGTCACCGTAGAAACACCCTCCGGATCCTCGCTGGACGAAACGGAGGCGGTGGTGAAACAGGTGGAACGAATTATTATAGAAGAACCGGAAGTAGAGCGTATCTCCACTCAGATTGGTTTTGAGCCGGGGATGCACTCCTTCGGCGGCGGTGGTGTGCAGGGACCGACCAACGCCTTCATCTCCATTACCCTAACGCCGCGCACCGAACGGAATGAAAGTATCTGGCAGATTCAGGATCGCATTCGGGAGAAGCTGGCCAGGGTACCCAATATTCAAAACTACGTGGTTCGGGAATCCGGTGCCACCGCTAAAGTCACCACGGCTGCCTCCATTGTAGTTAGTATCCGTGGGGAAGATGAACTGGTACTGAACAAATTAGGGGACCAGATACTGGAAAAAGTGAAGGGTGTGCCAGGCGTGGTGAATCCTTACCGAAGCTGGCGTATGGATCAGCGCAGTATTCTGCTTTCGGTGGATGAAGAACGGGCAAGGGAACTGGGCCTGCCTCCGGCTGCCATATCGCAGGAGTTAATGCAGTCTCTGGACGGCATAAATGCCGGTATTTTGCGTGGGCCGCTGGGCGAAGATACCCCCATTCGGGTGCGCTATAGCAAAGCCTTTCGTGAGACCGAACAGGATGCCTATGCGGTTCGCGCCGTTTCGGCTCGGGATGGAAAAATTTTTCCGGTGGGGGCGGTGGCTACCGGCAGGGAAGTTCTGGTGCAGGGTCTGGTAACCCGGGAGAATCTGGAACCCACTCTGCAGATTCTGGCTTTACACCAGAAGCGTCCCCTGAACTTTGTGACAGCCGATGTGGAAAAAGCGGTTTCGCAGGTCGTTGTTCCCCAGGGATACACCATACGGCTGGAAGGCGAAAATAAAGACATGGCCGAATCCCGAGGCGAATTGATGGGTGCTCTGGGGATTGCCGTAATTGCCATCTATTTACTTCTGGTGGCACAGTTCCGCTCCTGGGTTCATCCCATTACGGTGATGATGGCCATTCCGCTCAGCTTAATCGGTGTCTCCGTTGCGCTGCTAATTGCCGGAAAGTCGGTATCCATGCCGGTGATGGTGGGGTTAATTCTGTTGGTGGGAATTGTGGTAAACAACTCCATCATATTAATCGACTTCATTCGCCAGCGGCGGGAAGCCGGTGAGGAACGGCAAAAAGCGATTATTGGTTCCGTGGCGACCCGTTTCCGTCCCATTATGATGACTTCCTTTTCCACCATCGTGGGAATGGTGCCCCTGGCGCTGGAATGGGCGCTGGGTGCGGAGCGGTTCTCTCCGCTGGCAATTGCCGTCATCGGCGGTATGACCGCTTCAACCTTCTTAACTATGCTGGTTATCCCGGTTCTTTATGATACGTTTGACGAATTGGGGAGCAAATTAAAGAAAGCAACGAGAAAATAATAATTGGAAAATTACAAAATGCAAATAACAAATCCCGGATCAATTCCAATAACCAAATTTCGAACAGATTTTTTTTCATCTTTTATTTTGGCCGTTGAGATTTTAGAATTTGGATATTGTTTGTTATTTGCTTATTGGGATTTGGAATTTGGGATTTGGGATTTAGAATTTGGGATTTAAAAATATTCAGGAGAATTAAATGTCGCGAGTTAGCACAGAAATCAGGCAAGAACAAATTGTCCACGAGGCGATAAAAATCATTCATCAAAAAGGGTATACCGGGCTTTCCATTCGGGAGCTTGCTAATAAGGTTGGCATTTCCGAACCGGCCATTTACCGGCATTTCCGCAGCAAAGAAGAAATTATTCTGGGGATTCTGGAACGGATGAATAAATTTGGTGATTTGCTGCGTCAGGAACTGGGAAAAATTCCCGATACCAGAACCAAAATTATCAAGCTGGTGGAAATGCATCTTAATTTTCTGGAAGCCAACCCGGAAATGACATCGGTGATATTTTCGGAAGAAATTTTCGAACCCCGGGAAGGCATTCAACAGAAAGTCCGGGAAATTATCCGGAATCGCCGGGAATTTTTAAATCAACTCATTGAAGAAGCCCGCCGGAATGGTGAAGTGGTGGATGTACCTGCGCAGGAATTGAGTACTGTAATTCTGGGCTATATTCGAATGATTGTGTTGGAATGGCGCATGGCAAATTTTCATTTTCCTCTGCGGGAAAGAAAAAGAGGGATTATACAAACCCTGGAGAAAATTATTTTTACGGAAAAAGGGAAATGAGAAAGTAAAGAAAAAAAGTGATATTACCGGCAATGTTAATAAAGGAAACCGAATTTTTTTAAAAAGAAGGTTTTCTATGGGGGAACAGAGTGAACGTTGCGGTTCGAAAATATTTAGCCGCAGAAGCCTTTGGGAGGAGGTAGGCATGCAACGAATCTTTCAGGTAATAAATCTTAAATAATTCTCCCGGGTGATAACCTGAAATGATGCTTCGGGATAGGCTTGCTTCCAGAGGGCAGGTGGCTTAACCGTTTTGCCTTCCCTCCATTTTATTTCGTATGCAAAGAGTTTGCCTTCTCGTTCTTCTACCAGAGCAATTTCCGTCCGATCGTAGGTGCGCCAGAAATACAGGTTGTAAAATGGATAGCGATATTCACAGTATTTAGACCGTTCGGCAATGATGTAATTTTCCCACAATTCACCCACATCGTTCCGTAAATTCAGGGGATTGAAATTTTGAATAATGGCGTTTCGAATTCCCGTATCCCAGAAATAATATTTGGAATTTTTAGTGATTTCCTTTCTCAAATTCCGGCTGAACCCACCCAACCGAAAAATGACAAACGTTTGCTGCAGTAAATCCAGATACCGTTCCACAGTATTTTTGTTGATGCCTAATTGGGTTCCCAATTCAGCATGAGAAACGGTTTTCCCAATCTGAAAAGCCAGAAGTTGCAGCAGACCAAGCAGTTTTGAGGAACGACGTACTCCGTTTAGTTCCAGAATATCTTTGAATAAATAGGAATTAACAATCTCTCGCAGCAAATACTGTCGCATTTCGTTATCCCTCGCAGTGATAATTTCCGGGTAACTCCCGTAAATCAATCGGTTTTCCAGACGGGCGACTGTTTCTGCGCGGTTCTCTATACGGGATAATTCCATTTGAGCAATGGGATACAGTTTCAACTCAAATTTTCTGCCGGTGAGTGGCTCTTCGATATGGTGGGATAATTTAAACGAGGACGAGCCGGTGGCAATTACCCGAACATCCGAAATATGATCCACAATAAGCTTTAGATTTAACCCCACATTGTCGATATACTGTGCTTCATCAACGATTAATAGCTTTTTAATACCAATTAACTCTTTCAATTTGATAACGGATTGGCTTTCCAGATACTGGCGCGAGATAATATCGTCCGCGCTCAAAAATAGAATATTGTTGCGAAAGGTTGGTTCCTGTTCAAGTTCTTCCAGTAATTTCCTCACCAGAGTGGTTTTCCCTACCCGTCGGGCACCGTAAAGAATGACAACCTTTCCGGGAGATAACAGCTTTTTTAGTCTGTTTAATTGTTCTCTGGGAATAAACATTGCAAAAAGCTCCATTAAACTGACTGAATTTATAATAATAAAGTTAACATGTCAACTTTATTTATTGATTAGTACTGGGAATTTTTAACTAAATAAAGTTATGCTGTTACCAAAGGAGATAGAAATATTTTTCAATTGGTAATAGATTATTGGAAAATGGATTATGTGGATGGGGTTTCGGATATTCCGTATTTTTTCATCTTGCGCCAGAGGGTAGCGCGATCAATTCCAATCATTTCAGCGGCTTTCTGGCGATTTCCTCCACTCAGAATTAATGCTCTTTGAATAAATTGTTTTTCCTGGTTTTGCAGGAAGGTCTCTAAATCCATGGACATTTCGGTCATCATCACGTCATGACCCGGGGATTGCATGATCATGGAAAGGACTTCCGGAGTGATGGTCTTTTGTTTGGAGAAAATAACCGCCCGTTCGATGATATTGCTCAACATCCGGACATTCCCCGGAAGAGGATGTTGCATGAGCAAATTCAGTGCGCCGGGGGAGATGTCCAGCACAATTTTATTATATTTTTCCGCGAAGTGACGAATGTAATAGCGGGTGAGTACGGGAATATCTTCTATCCGCTCCCTTAAGGGAGGGATGTGAATCTGGAATACGTTAATGCGATGGAATAAATCTTCCCGGAACGTGCCTTTTTTAATCATTTCCGGTAAATTTTTATTGGTTGCGCAGATGACGCGAGCATCCACTTTTACCACTTTATTCTCACCAATTTTTTCAATTTCTCCATCCTGGAGCACAGTAAGCAGTTTGGCCTGCGCCCGCAGGGGCAATTCCCCAATTTCATCCAGAAAGATGGTACCACCATCTGCCTGCTCGAATTTCCCTTTCTGGTCCCGCAGGGCTCCGGTAAAACTCCCTTTTTTATGACCAAAAAATGTGCTCTCGATAAGCGTATCGGGAATAGCGGCACAATTTACTTTTACGAAAGGTTTGGTAGAACGCTTGCTGCGTAAATGGATAGCGCGAGCCACCAGTTCTTTTCCGGTGCCGCTTTCGCCGGTAATCAGCACTTTGCTGGTGCTGGGAGCAATGGTTTCAATCTCCTGAAAAATCCGTTGTATTGCGGCACTTTCTCCCACCATCTGGTACAACTCCTGGAGCTCGCTCAACAATAAGTTTCGTTCCTCCTGCCAGGTACTCTGGGCAATGGCATTTTGTAGCGTAATGAGCAACCGTTCCGTATCACCGCCTTTTTCAATGAAATCGAACGCTCCCATTTTAATGGATTCCACAGCAATGCGCAGGGTGCTCTGCCCGGAGAGCATCACCACCGGTAAATGAGGCCATCGCTGTTTAATTTGTTGCAATAATTCAACACCATCCAGACCGGGCATCTTCACATCTAGAAGAACAACATGGAAATTACCTTTATTTAAAGTAGGAATTACCTGATGGGGATCGGCAACAGTGGATATGGAATATTTCTGTAATTTCAGGAAATTTTCAATATAATTAAGGAAACGAGTGTCGTCATCTACAGCTAATATCCGTTTCATAGCACCTCGTTATTTGTGCAGGTTCACTTTTAAAGGTAAATGTATAACAAATATTGTACCAGAGGTAGGCACGGAATAAAAATATATTTGCCCGTTGTGGTTATTGACAATGTGCTTGGCGAAAGATAGTCCCAGCCCTGTGCCCTCTTTTTTGGTACTAAAATGGGGTTCAAAAATTTTTTCCTGATATTCGTATGGAATCCCTTTCCCATTATCACTAATCTGGATCTCAATGACCTCTTTATTTTCCGTTATTTCACTTTGTTTCTTAGAAACAGTGATTTCAATCACTCCATTTCCGTCTAATGCATCCAGGCTGTTTTCGATAAGAATATGGAGTAGGATGGAAATCTGCCGGGCATCCCATACTACATATTCTGGAAGGTCTGGACCCAGGGAGAGATGAATCTGTAAATGTTCGTTCTGGTATAATTTGAATGGTTCCAGTATCTCCTCAAAAAATGATTTCAGGTGAATGGGTTTCGCTTCTTCCTGAGCCAGTTCACTAAACTTCAGGAAATCTTTACTGATGTTGCGGATTCGCAACAGTTCCTGATGGGCTGCTTCCAGTTCTTTGAGCAGTTCGGGATTAATTTCGGGATGGGAACTGGACAACTGCCAGTACAGGCTTTGCAGTGTAAGTTGCACTCCTGCCAGCGGAGTTTTCAGGTCGTGGATAATTTTACGAATATTCCGCTGCCAGTTCTGCTGCCGTTCCAGCAGGATGGCACGGGTGTTATCTTTGATCTCCACCAGATATGCGATGATAAACTGGAAGTAACTCCGGAACGGGGTGACGGTGATTTCCCCGGAAAAAATTTTGTCGTTTTCTTCAAAACTAAACAGGCGATGCTGTTTCTTACCGGATTGAATGGCATCCTGAATGGTTTGAGTCACTGTTTTTCTTCTGGAGAGTCCTTCCTCAAAAGATTCCCGCCGCTGCAATTCGCGGGGTAAATTCAACATCTGGTTTAATTTACGATTGTAGGAGATGATGCGTCCCCGATGATCCAGCAAAATAATGGCATGATCCGATACCCGCAGTGAGTAAACAAAGAAGTAAATATACTGCAAGATGCGATTTCCGGCCCGGTGAAGGGCCCAGAATAATGTAAACAACACCAGAAAAATAGGTATCCAGAACCAGCGACCGAATTGGTAATAGGGATTGGGATGAAGAGAACAAATAATATAATTGGTGCTGGTGAGTATGTGAAATAAAGGATTAGCATTCGGCTTTGTACTATCAGCTGGAATCAACTGAAATTGCTGGATTTTTTTGAGGGGATAAAAAGCCAGTAGTTTGCCATATTTGTCGAAAAGAATTACTCCGTCGGGATTGCGTCCGTAAAACAACACATTGTTGTTCGCATCTCTTAATGTACCATCAATAATTGTTTTTTGATGAAAGGGAAGTGGATATTTATCCAGGATATTAAGCTGATGATTTAGATGAATCAAATCTCCGTCATGGGTTGTCATATAAGCAACAAACGGGTGTTTTAAGGTATCGAAGGAAATGGAAAGTAAACTTTTT
>JALWDQ010000310.1:0-1401 GCA_027039625.1 Calditrichia bacterium
ATCCCACACTGGTTTTCCTTTCCGGGTGTAAATCCGGATTTCCACTGGCCCGGGCATCGCCCACCCAGAACAAACTGTTAAAATCCGGATAGCGCACACTGCGAGCAGCGGAAACATAGAGGGAAAGATTCCGGAGTACATCGGGAGTTAAAGCAACTCGCAAAGAAGGATATCCCGCTGCCTGTTCATTGAAATATCGCATCACCCGAAACGCCGGTTGAATCCGCAGATTGCGCCACAGGTAACGCCGGGCGTGTAAATGCCATTCCAGATTTCCGTAGGTACTCACACTGTTGCGCCGGTGAATTCCCATACTGTTTTCCGGGTAAAGGAGATTTTGTTGGTTCAAATACTCCTGAAACGCCTCTCCCCCCACAGTAAACAACAGGCGAGGATTGATTTGCCAGTGCAAATTTAACGTGGCCTGGAGGTTACGGTTGGTTTGTTGGGTGGAATATCGAGTATAAACCACCGGGTCGTTTTCGTTGTGATAATGTTGATGTAAGTTGACGATGCCTGCCTGCCATTCCACCTGAACGTTGTTTCCCGGAAAAAATTGTTGAGAAATTTGCGCAGACCATTGACGTTCCTTAAGGAAAGCCCCGTAGTTCAAGTATTCATTAAAATAAGGAGAAGGCAATCCCCGAACGCCGTGATGCCACGAAGCCGTGATAGCCATTTTGTTGATTCCCGTGTGTCGGACGCCTTTCAGAAACACATCCCGGTTCCGGAAATAGGCGTTTTCCCGAACGTAAGTCTCCCCCTGATATTTATAGGGAAAATTCTGGCGGGCGTAATTCTGATGAAAATTACCAGTTGCGCCCCAGGTATCGCCTGCCCATTGAAACAGAATTCCCCCCGATGCCAATCCAAAACTTCCCAGGCGTCCGCTCAATTTCATATTTGTTTGTCGGGAAATGGTGTGGGTGTAAAAATGAACCACTCCTTCGAAAGCGCTGGAACCATATCGCGCGGTGTTGCCCTGCAAATCCACTTCAATGCGCTCAATCTGGTTCAACGGAATGCGGGAAATATCCACTTCTCCCGTTTGGGGATTGTTCAATCGCTGCCCGTCCAGCAGCACCAGAACCTGGGAGGCGCGGCTTCCGTGGATGCGGATTCGGGCACGACTCCCCTCCCCCGATACGGATTCCACCCGGACGCCGGCGACCTGCTCCAGCAGGGGACGAATGCCCAGAGAAGAAAATTGTTCGATTTCCTTTCTGGAAATAATTCGGACCGGTTGCGTGTTCCGGGAGATTTCAAAGGGGGACATAGTGCTGGAGACTGTTACCGTATCTCCGGGAAAAACAATGGGTTGCAGGGAAACAATCAGTTTGGTGGGCTGCCCCTCCTGAATTTGAACCAGATTGCGCACTTCGCTCTGGAATCCCGGAGCGC
>JALWDQ010000311.1:0-4360 GCA_027039625.1 Calditrichia bacterium
ACCGCTGGTTGCTGCTTTTTTCGGGATAGATGGTGCCCGGGTGCATCAGAGGGGACATTGTTTTTTTTCGTCCCGTCCGGATGCACCAGGCAGAGCCTTTTTCCTATGTGCGATGACGGCAGGGAAAATTTACAACAGGGAGGTATTAGAAAGTAAATATAAAGGGGTGAAATTAATATCCATTATTCTGCACTTTATGAGGGTAGTATTTATTAGAAAATTAGTAAAAATAAGGAGGTCAACAATATGAGGAACTTGAAGTTTATTTTGGGTTTGCTTTTAACTATCCTTTTAGCACTGGGGTTCTCCCAGAACCAGTATTTTTTAGAATATGATGGTGTTGATGATTATGTAAGACTGGATGATAATTCAACTCTTGATAGGTTAAATAGCCAATCAGAATATACGTTAGAATGTTGGATTTATATTAATAGTTGGAATGATAATATGGCTATTTTTAGTCGATGGAGTCGATTTATTTTCTATTTAAGAACAAACGGTCAATTGGCATTATTTGTTAATACATCTAATGGATGGTATAGAAATTATTCTGTAAATAATGCCGTACCTACCAATGAATGGGTTCATGTTGCAGCAATACGAAGTAGTTCCAATGGAATAAAATTTTATGTCAACGGTGTTGATAAATCAGCCGGTACATATAATGGATATAGTATGCTTGGAAATAGTGATGATGATAATTTATATATTGCATATTCAGGAAATCTAACTAACACTTCTCAAGAAGGTGATGTTAATTTTGTAAGATTTAATGGTTGGATTGATGAAGTAAGATGTAAAAAGGGGGCTGAAGATCCTGCAAATTTACACTATCACAAAAATGATCCGGAGTATGTATCTGATGCCAATACAGCCGCTCTTTTTCATTTTGATGAAGGAAGCGGTTCTGTAACAGCGGATGAAGCAAGTGGTTTAAATGCAAGATTAGGTTCGACGACAGTTGGCGATGCAGCCGAACCCACCTGGCGTCCCTGGAACTACAACGGCTCCGATCTTTCCCTTCCCGTGGAGCTCACCAGCTTCACCGCTTCGGTGGAGGATGGAGCTGTTCAACTGAATTGGGTCACCGAATCGGAAGTGAACAACCAGGGGTTTGAAATCTGGCGGGCACTGGAAAAGGAAGGCACGTACCAGCGGATTGCCGATTATACCACTCATCCGGAACTGAAAGGTCAGGGCAATTCTACCCTGCGGCATGAATACCGCTATACCGACCAGACCGTTACCTCGGGACATGTGTACTGGTACAAACTGGCCGATGTGGATGTAACCGGAAAACGCACCTTCCATGGACCCATTTCTGTTTCCATATATCAGGGAAATTTAACCACGATTTCTTCCAACATCCCGCGGACGGTGCATCTTTATCCCAATTTCCCCAATCCCTTTAATCCCAGCACTACTTTAAAGTTCGACATTCCTCTGCTTACGGAAGGTCCCGCCGAGGTGCAACTGGCAATTTATAACAGTCTGGGACAAAAGGTAGCCACCCTTTTCCATGGGTTTCTGAATGCCGGAACCTATCAGGTGCAATGGGATGGCAAAGACGCCCGGGGGAATAAGGTCCAGAGCGGAATTTATTTTGCCATGTTACAGACTGGATTTAATACCCGAACCATCAAATTGGTTTTAATGAAATAATTCAACACTTTGTTTGTCCAAAACAAAAAGGAGGTTATTATGCAAATTGTTAAATCAGGAAGTTTGGTGGTGCTCTTTTTACTGGTTTTTACGTTTTCTGTTCTGGGACAGAATCATTACATCCTGGAATTTGATGGAGTGAATGATTATGTCAAGTATTTTAATGATCCGTATTTGCAGATGCTGGATGGGGCTACAGATTATACGATTGAGTGCTGGATTTATCCTACAACCCTGCAAACCTACGACCGTGTGTTGCAAAGGTACTATTCCTTCAATATCAGCATCTGGCATGTAACCACGGATGGGGATAGTGCGGACTGGTATTTTACTGTTTATGATGATGGAGGAAGCGGTCATTTCTTCAATGCGGAGAAATCGATCGCTATAAACCAATGGAATCATATTGCAGTGATTTGTAATTCCACGGCGGGCACATTACGGTTGTATGTAAATGGAGTGGATGTGACAACAACGAATTACGCCAATATGGACATGCGTGCCGCAGTGTCCAATGATAATTTGTATGTTGGCCAAAAAGGAAATGGCACCAGTTTTTTTGAAGGGTATATTGATGAAGTGCGGATTAAAAATGAAGCAGTCAATCCTTCGGATCTGCATTATCACAAAACGGATCTGCCTTATACGGCGGACGCCAATACTGCTATTTTATTCCATTTCGACGAAGGTTCAGGAAGTACGACTCAGAATTCGGCCAGTACTTCTCCGGCAGATACAGCGCGTCTGGGACACGATGGTCCGGGAGATACGGCAGAACCGGTGTGGAGACCCTGGAACTACAATGGCTCCGATTTATCCTTACCGGTAGAAATCACTTCCTTTGCCATTATTCCCGGCGATAATCAAGCCGTTCTGAAATGGAGCACCCAGAGTGAAGTGAGCAATCTGGGGTTTGAAGTGTATCGTTCGACCAACGATCAGGAACAGTTCCAGCTAATTGCATCTTACGAAAATACTCCCTCACTGCGGGGTAGTGGGAATTCTAATGCCTCACGGGACTATACTTTTACCGATCATAATGTGCTGAATGGACAAACCTACTGGTACAAACTGGCGGCGGTGGCCATGAACGGCGAACGTCATTTCTTTGGTCCGCTTTCCGTGATTCCCAATAGCAACGGTGCCAATCTCACCCAGAACGATGTGATTCCCAAAACGTATGCCTTGCATCAGAATTTCCCCAATCCCTTTAACCCCACTACCACCATTCGTTTTGATATTCCTGAGAATACCCGCGGCGCCACTCAGGTTACCCTTACCGTTTACGATGTGATGGGACACAAAGTGCGCACTCTGGTAAAAGACATGCTGCGTCCCGCCTCCTATTCGGTGACCTGGGACGGACTGAACGACAACGGACAACCGGTTTCCAGCGGAATTTATATTTACCATCTGCGTACCGAAAAATTCTCCTCGAGCCATAAGATGATGCTGGTTAGATAAAGATTATTTCCCTACCCGGAGGGATTCCCTCCCTCCGGGTAAGGTTTATATGCCCAGGAAAGCTTTGAAACATAAATCGCTGCAAGCAGATAACAGAGAAAAACTCAAAGTAATTGCAATACCTGAAATTAACCAAGAAATAAGGGTAATTAAAATTGGTTTACTCAGCATATGGTTTATTTGAGCTGAACTTTTTTGAAAAGTAGTGGAGGTTTATGTTTTAAAGCTTTCGCAGATTTTTGAAATATTTAACTTTTAAAATGAAATTTTCAAATTAAAATCATTGCTTGGGTGAAAATTTAAAAACCGGAAGGAGGCCCTGTAATGAAATCTCTTCGTTACCTCCCTTTAATTCTTTTGCTGATGATTTCCCTCATTTTTGCTCAGGGAAATTTATCCATTTTGCTGGTGGACGACGACAACTATTCCAGTCCCGACCACATTACACGGATCGAAACAGCGATCACCGATGCGGGTTATTCTTACGATGTATTTAATGCTCAGGACAGTGCCGCTTCGCCTACGGCGGCGTTTATGCAGAACTACAAACTGGTGATCTGGTACATGGCAAACGATGGGGTGGGAGGATACTTCTGGCACGATGGGACGAATTTTAACACGGATAATCCCGAGATCATTTCCTACCTGAACAACAGAGGAATGCTCTGGGTAATGGGGAACGATGTACTGTACGACCGCTATGGTGGTGCACCGGATACGTTTCAGGTAGGCGATTTTGTGTACGATTATTTAGGAGTTTCCAGTTACGATGTCCAGTCCAAAATAAACGATGGCGGCACTGGGGTACCCATGCTGCTGAAGGTACCCGGTCAGAATATCGCCACCCTGGACACGGTACGCTGGTATTTCTCCTCCGGAGGATTGTGGTACGCCGATGGATGTACTCCCGCACCGGGAGCAGTTTCCGTGTATGAATTTGGCGATTCCTCTTATGTGCTGGCGGGATACATCACTTCCATTTACAACGACAACGGAACTTCCAAAGTGCTCAGTTGCTTCTGGGATGCCTATTACATGGATTCCCAGGCCCATCGTGCCACCCTGTTCCAGGGCATTCTGGATTGGTTTGCCAGCCAGTTACCTCCGCCACCGACCGCTTTTAATTTACAGGCACCGGTGAACGGAGCGGAAATCTGGATTAGCGAACCTTTCTCGGGATTGTTCTTTTATTGGAGCGCCAGTAGTAATCCCGGAGGTGGGTCGCTCTCTTACG
>JALWDQ010000312.1:0-1399 GCA_027039625.1 Calditrichia bacterium
GGATTGAAGGGGAGAAGATGTAAAATCGGTGAAAAATTGTATGGTCACAATCAATCTTACTGGTGTTTATTCTTCTACAATTAAACGGCAGTAGAAACACAGAAATTCCAATCCAATCTTAAATTAAGAGGCAAGTAGTCTTTTAAAAAATTGTTATTCCCTTTGTCGGGGTAGATCATTCAACCCTGCTAAAATCCTTTGTAACCGATTTTCGATGGCATTCCAGGGGATGTGGGACAAGCAGTTGCCATAGGGACATCGCTTGATATTACAGCTTTTGCAGGGGGAAATATCAGGTGTGAGTACCGAATCGAGGCGATTGTACGGTCCCCAGCGTTTGGGGGAGCATGGTGTTGCCGGGCAGTAAAAAGCGAGTACGGGAACATCGAAAGCTCTGGCAATGTGCAAAGGACCGGTGCTGTTGGAAATGAATAATCGACTTCCGGCAATGATTCCCATGTAGGTTTCCAGATCCCACTCACCTACCACAGCATGAATGCGTTCCCGGGAAGGTAACTGTTGCAGCAAATCGTTTACTAAATTCTGCTCTTTCCCATTGCCTACGATGAGTAGTTGCAATGCATTGTGCCTCTGCAGATAGTGAGCAATTCGGGCAAATTGTTCAATGGGGAGGCGAGGCGCCGAACCACCGCTTCCGGGATGAATAATTGCGTAAGATGCTGTGAGTCCCAATTTATTTAACGCTTTTTGCCGAAGACGAAGAAGTGTTTCGTCTTGCTGAAAATCAAAAACCACTTCTTCGGGGTGGGGAAGGCGGGGAACAAAATCCCGAAGCAGGGAGAAATTGTACTCCAATTCATGCTTTTCCCCTTTTTTGCGGTGCTCGAAAATGCGCCGATTGAGGAAAATCGCGCTCCAGCGGTAACCGCTTCCCACCCGAAGGGGAATTCCTGCCCGATACAGAGCCAGAGAAAGTCCCGGTTGGGGGAAAAATAGAAATGCCGCATCGAATCGGTGGAATTTTAACTGCCGGGCTAAGCGCAGGTGTCCCTGCAGGCCAGCATGTTCATCCTCCGGACGGTAAATGAGAATTTCGTCAATTCCAGAGTAATGGCGGAGGAGGGGAGCTGTGTAAGCCCGGGTAAGGAAAGCAATGCGAGTATGCGGGTAATACTTGCGGAGCCAGGACACGGTGGGGGTGGTGAGAACCACATCCCCAATTCGGTCGGTACGAATCAGTAAAATATGGTGTAGATTATTTTTCATGGCCATGCTGTGCTTGATGGTGCAGTTCCAGTAATTTGAAGTAGCGAACCATCATATTCAGGGCATCGAACAGGGCGGCGAAAAAGCCAGGCCAGCCGTCCCGAAAACCGGCTTTAAAAAAATAGCGCCGGATAAAACGGGTAGCGGGAAGACTAAACCAGTACCGCCAGGC
>JALWDQ010000313.1:0-1396 GCA_027039625.1 Calditrichia bacterium
ACGTGGATCATCCGGATATTATGGAGTTCATCCGCAGCAAAGCCGAGGAGGAGAAAAAGGCCTGGGCACTGATTGACGCCGGGTACGATGGTTCCATTAACGGGGAAGCCTACAGCTCGGTCTTTTTTCAGAATGCCAACCATAGCGTCCGCGTCACCGATGAATTCATGGAAGCGGTGGAAAACGATCTGGAATGGGTTACCCGGGAGGTAACCACGGGTAAACCGGCGGATCGCTACCGGGCACGGGAAATTCTGCGGGAAATTGCCGAAGCCACCCATATTTGTGGCGACCCGGGATTGCAGTACGACACCACCATCAACAAATGGCATACCTGCCCCAATTCCGGGCGCATTAATGCTTCCAACCCCTGTTCCGAATACATGTTCCTGGACGACACCGCCTGCAATCTGGCCTCACTGAATCTGATGAAGTTCCTGGATGAGAACGATGAGTTCGATGTGGAAAAATTCCGCAAAGCGGTGCGCATCATGATTACGGCTATGGAAATTATTGTGGATAATTCCGGGTATCCGCGGGAAAAGATTGCTCAGAATTCCCACCTCTTCCGTACTTTGGGATTGGGTTAT
Organism: Calditrichia bacterium; assembly: GCA_027039625.1. Lineage (GTDB taxonomy): Bacteria > Calditrichota > Calditrichia > RBG-13-44-9 > RBG-13-44-9 > JALXCH01. The sequence goes on from JALWDQ010000313.1 coordinate 591, forward strand.
GCCAACCTGGGGGCGCTGCTCATGTCCCGTGGTTTACCTTACGACAGCGACGAAGGGCGCGCTTATGCGGCGGCTGTCTCGGCAATCATGACCGGACAGGCTTACCTCACCTCTACCGAGCTGGCGCGGGCTATGGGGCCGTTCCAGGAATTCGAGAAAAATCGGGAGCCCATGCTGCGGGTCATCCAAAAGCATCGGGATTACGCCTACAAGCTCGATTCCCGCATGGTACCCGAATACATGGTGCAGGCGGCCCAGGAGGTGTGGGATAAAGCCTACGAAAACGGGGAAAAGTACGGTTTCCGCAATGCCCAGGTGAGTGTGCTGGCACCCACCGGTACCATTGCCTTTATGATGGATTGCGACACTACCGGAGTGGAGCCGGATATTGCCCTGGTGAAGTACAAAAAGCTGGTAGGTGGCGGGATGATTAAAATGGTGAATCAGACGGTGGAAAAAGCCCTTCGCCACCTGCAGTACAGCGAAAACGAGATTAAAAACATCATCCATTACATCGATGAGCACGACACCATCGAAGGAGCTCCCGGGCTGAAAGAAGAACATCTGCCGGTGTTCGATTGCGCCTTCAAACCGCTGAATGGGGAGCGTTCCATCCATTACATGGGACATGTGAAAATGCTCGCTGCCATTCAGCCCTTTATTTCCGGTGCAATTTCCAAAACTGTGAATGTTCCGGAAAACATCACTGTGGAGGAAATTCAGAACATTTACCTGGAAGCCTGGAAACTGGGCGTAAAAGCCATTGCCATTTATCGGGACAATAGTAAACGCACCCAGCCGCTAAC
>JALWDQ010000314.1:0-4342 GCA_027039625.1 Calditrichia bacterium
GGAGGATCGAGTAACTGTGTTTCTGAAAGATTTTTCGGGGAATATTGTGGAAATTAAAGAATTGCAGGAATAATTTGATGGCTAAAATCCAGCCTTTCGAAGAACACACCAGTCAGTACGAACACTGGTTTGAAGTTCACTCCCTGATTTACCAGGCGGAAGTGGCAGCACTCAAACTGTTGCTACCCCCTTTTGAACGCGCGGTGGAGATTGGCGTGGGAAGCGGACGGTTTGCCGTGCCCTTGAAAATTCCCTACGGACTGGAACCATCCCGAAAAATGGGCACTATTGCCCGGCAACGTGGTATTGATATCCAGATTGGAGTTGCCGAAGCCCTACCCTACCGCAGCAATTGTCTGGATATGATTCTGATGGCTACCACCATCTGTTTTCTGGATGATGTCGCCGCAGCTTTGCGCGAGACATATCGGGTATTGCGCCCCGGGCAGTTTTTGCTTCTGGGATTTATTGACCGAGAAAGCCCGGTGGGAAGAATCTATCAAAAATTCAAAGAAAAAAATGTGTTCTACCGGGTAGCAACCTTCTTTTCGGTAACGGAAGTGAAACACCATTTGCAACAGGCTGGGTTCAAAAATTTTCAATTTGCGCAAACGATTTTTCATAAACTGGAAGACATTCACGAAATTGAATCGCCCCAACCGGGTTACGGGAATGGTTCGTTTGTGGTGATTCGAGCTCAAAAACCAGAGGAGGATTCGGAATGAGTACCATGCTAAGTGACATAGAAATTGCCAGACAGGCTCATCTTCTTCCCATCTGGGAAGTTGCTCAACAGATTGGGTTATCCCGGGAAGACCTCATCCTGTACGGCGATTACAAAGCCAAAATTAAAATGGAGAGTATTCGTCGAATTTTTAATGAAAAGCGTTCCTCCGGGAAGCTCATCCTGGTAAGTGCCATTACCCCAACTCCTGCCGGGGAAGGAAAAACCACCGTTAGTATCGGACTAACCCAGGCTTTGAAATACATTGGTACCAATGCCACAGCAGCATTGCGTGAGCCTTCGCTGGGACCGGTGCTGGGACGCAAAGGCGGAGCTGCCGGCGGAGGATACTCCCAGGTGCTCCCAATGGAAGACATTAACCTGCACTTTACTGGAGACCTGCACGCCATTACTGCTGCCCATAACCTTATTTCGGCAGCGCTGGATAATTATTTGCACTTCAATAAAGGGGAGAAACGACTCTCGGTACGAGAGATTTCCTGGCCCCGGGTAATGGATATGAATGACCGCGCTTTACGCGACATCGTGATAGGCCTGGGAGGACGAACCAATAGCATCCCCAGGGAAACCGGTTTCGACATCACCGCCGCTTCGGAGATTATGGCTATTCTTTGCCTCTCCCGAAGCTATTCGGAACTCAAGGAAAAAATTAGCAACATTTTATTGGGATTTACCGAAGATCGGGAGCCGTTTCGGGTGAGCGATTTAAACATTCAGGGAGCAGTAACTGCCCTTTTAAAAGATGCTTTATTGCCCAATCTAGTGCAAACCATCGAAAACGGTCCCGCATTCATACACGGCGGTCCCTTTGCCAACATTGCTCAGGGGACGAATAGCATCATCTCCACCCGACTGGCACTTCAATTAGCAGATTATGTGGTAACCGAAGCTGGATTTGGTTTCGACCTGGGTGCCGAAAAGTTTTTCGACATCGTAAGTCCCTATGGTGGGTTATGCCCCTCGGCGGTAGTTCTGGTGGTTACCGCACGGGCGCTAAAAATGCACGGGGGAGTACCGCTCCAGGAAGTGAACCAGCCCAATCCTGAAGCTATCTTCAAAGGCCGGGGAAACCTGGAAAAACATATCGAAAACATGCGCAAATTTGGTATGCAGGCTATTGTGGCAATTAACCGATTTACAGAAGATACCGAAGAGGAAATTCGCACTATTGCCCGCATTTGCGAAGAGAATGGGATTGATTATGCCGTGGTGAATGTCTGGGAACAGGGTGGCAAAGGGGGAGTTACCCTGGCCGAAAAAGTGGTGGAAATGGTACAGGGCGAAAAATGCCATTACCACCAGCTTTATGACTGGAACTTGCCGGTAGAGGAAAAAATTCTAACAATTGCCAGTGAAATTTACGGTGCACGGGCAGTAGATTACACCAGCCGGGCCAAAAGGCAGCTGAAAGATATCTACAAACTGGGTTACGATAAACTTCCCGTTTGCATTGCCAAAACCCAGCAATCGCTTTCGGATAATCCCAAACTGCTAGGTCGCCCCAAGGATTTTCTGGTGACGGTACGGGAAATTGTCATCTCGGCCGGGGCTGGATTTCTGGTACCGTTGACCGGCGACATCTTGCGCATGCCTGGTTTACCGCGCACACCCGCTGCGGAAAAGATCGATATTGACGATGAAGGCCATATTACGGGATTATTTTAATTCGTAATTCGCATTTAAAAGAAAAAACCATTTGGTTTCGTAACAGCATCCTTTATATTTTTAGAAAAATTTACAGGAGGAGTTTTCCCATGAAGCAATGGGCGATTCTGGCCATTTTGTTGACAGTTACCCTATCCCTGGCACAGGTTACGGATACGACCGTAACATTACAGCAGCAAAAAACCTCCCAGGCAGCACCTCAACCTTCACGGGTATTTTTTGGGGGAAGTTTTGGATTCACTTTCATAAATTATCTCAGCCTGCGCATTATGCCTCTTATTGGTTATCACATAACTCCGGCACTAACCGGCGGAATTAAACTGGGATATGAGTATTTCCGCGACAAACAGGAACACCGCACCATAACTTCCCACAATTACGGAGGCAGTGTTTTTGCCCAATTTCACTTCATTCCGCAAGCCTATGTGCACGGTGAATTTGCCTACATCAATTATGACGAGTATTTTATTCACAATTCCCATGTGCGAGACTGGGTGCCCTTTTTACTGGTAGGAGGCGGTTTTCGGCAAAAAGTGGGAAAAACCTCCGTGGCTTTTCTGGAAGTACTTTTTGATGTTTTACAAAGCGATAAATCCCCGTACAAAGCCTGGGATCCTCGGATCAGCTTTGGTGTGTCCACAGGATTTTAATTTAATGAAACCTGTGAAATATGATGAGTGCAGAGGAGACACCGTCAATTGGAAGTATGGATGTCAACCAAAAATTTTTCCGCCCCAAACGGGAAGGGGAAATTTTGGTATGGCATTCATTCCCACAAATGAATTTGTGGGCTATGTGCGTGCAGTCCCTTGCGGGACGGGTGTTTCGGTGTTCTACCTTCCCCTGAATTCATGGAATCCTTGGTATTTTCTGGTAGGGAACATCTCACGATATGGTTCACATGCACAGAAATATTTTTCGTTGCGTACGTTGCGCCCGCTGCGGTTAATTTTTTTGCATTTAAACATTCAAAAATCTTTGCGCTCTTCGCGCTTCCATTGCGCTCTTTGCGGTTAAATAAGATTAACCGCAGAGTACGCGGAGAATGCGCAAAGGACGTAATGAAAAAAGAAATTCTAAATAACAAATCCCAATCTCAAATTCAAAAAAATGGCCAAGTTCAGAGATGACGCAAGTAATCCAATAATTTATTTAATCAGATTGTTTTTTCTTTGCGCCCTTAGCGTCTACATTGCGCTCTTTGCGGTTAAATAAAATCAATGGAGATTCTTCGCTCCGCTGGCGCTTCGCTCAGAATGACTGGGAGGTGGTGTTTCTGTCATTCTGAACCCCGTCGCAGACGAGGTGAAGAATCTCACTATCGCGAAGTATCCCGTTCACCCCGTCCCGTTCGGGACGGGGAAATTTGGGTTTGGGCATTCATTCCCACAAATGAATTTGTGGGCTAGCTGCATGCCGTCCCTGTCGGGACGGGTGTTTCGGTGTTCTACCTTCCCCTGAATTCATGGAATCCTTGGTATTTTCTGGCAAGAGACATCTCACGATCCGGTTAAAATGTACTGTAATATTTTTCGTTGCGTACTTTGCGCCCGCTGCGGTTAATTTTTTTTGCGTTTAAACATTCAAAAATCTTTGCGCTCTTCGCGCTTCCATTGCGCTCTTTGCGGTTGAATAAAATCATAGCGATTCTTCGCTCCGCTGGCGCTACGCTCAGAATGACAGTGGGGGCGGTGTTTCTGTCATTCTGAACCCCGTCGCAGACGAGGTGAAGAATCTCACCATCGCGAAGTATCCCGTTCACCCCGTCCCGTTCGGGACGGGTAAATTTGGGTTTGGGCATTCATTCCCACAAATGAATTTGTGGGCTAGCTGCAGTCCGTCCCTTGCGGGACGGGTGTTTCGGTGTTCTACCTTCCCCTGAATTCATGGAATCCTTGGTATTTTCTGGTAGGGAACATCTCACGATATGGG
>JALWDQ010000315.1:0-4338 GCA_027039625.1 Calditrichia bacterium
CATATGGCCGGAGAATCCCTTTCCTGAAAAAAGACGGGTTTCAAACAGCGAATTGTCAAAAATTCCGGAGAGTAAATAGCATATGAATCCTCTGTTGGTCGAACTCATCGTGGTGATTGTTAAGATTCTGGTGGTAATCGGGGTTATCTTTCTCACCGTGTTGGGATTAACCCTGGCCGAACGGCGTGTGTCGGGATTTATTCAGGATCGGCTGGGACCCAATCGGGTAGGTCCCCAGGGACTCCTGCAGCCCATTGCCGATGCCATCAAATTCTTTGTGAAAGAAGACATCATCCCCTCCCACGTGGAAAAATTGTTCTATGTGCTGGCACCGGGGATTATTCTGGTACCTGCTTTAATGACGTTCGCCGTTATTCCCTTTGGCGACCAGATTATTACTTATTTCGGCAATGTGGAAACGGCAATTCGTTTTCAGCTTGCCGATCTGAACGTGGGAGTGCTGTACATTGTGGCGATTGCATCGCTGGGTGTTTACGGATTGGTGATTGGCGGTTGGTCTTCCAACAACAAATATTCCCTGATGGGCGGTTTGCGTTCTTCCTCGCAGATGATTAGCTACGAAATCCCCATGGGACTGGCCCTGGTGAGTGTGCTGATGATGAGCGGTTCGCTGCGTTTACAGGATGTGGTGTATGACCAGTATGCGTTGTGGAATGTGTTCCGCCAGCCGCTGGCATTTATCATTTTTGTGGTAGCGGCGTTTGCCGAGACCAACCGTTTGCCGTTCGACCTGCCGGAAGCAGAGCAAGAGCTGGTGGGAGGCTACCACACCGAATATAGCTCCATGAAGTTCTCTTCCTTTATGCTGGCCGAGTATATTAATATGATTACCTCTTCGGCGCTTATTGTAACCCTCTTTTTTGGTGGCTGGCACATTCCCTTTGGAATTCTGGAGGCGCTGGATTTACCCGTTTTGTGGGAGCAACTGTTGCAAATTCTCTCGTTTGCCATAAAAACCGGGCTGGTAATTTTCTTTTACCTGTGGGTGCGCTGGTCGTTACCCCGTTTCCGCTTCGACCAGTTGATGCGCCTGGGATGGAAAAGCCTGGTACCTCTGGGACTGGTGAATATTGTTCTGACGGCCATTGGGATGGCCATCTGGGCATAGCGCTCCTTGGTTCTAATAGGATGTTTTTAAAGAATGTCGGAGATTTAAGCAAAGGATTCGCCCAATGTTGCACATGATTTTATTTTTTACATTTGCGGTAATAGCCGTGCTTTCCGCCGTGATGGTGATTGCTCATCGTAATCCCGTGTACAGTGCCATGTTTCTGGTGGTCACGTTTTTCTCCCTGGCGGGGATTTACGTACTGTTGCTGGCACATTTCATCGCTGTGGTTCACATTGCGGTATATGCAGGTGCCATCATGGTGCTGTTCCTGTTTGTGGTGATGTTGCTTAACCTGAAAACCGAGACCCGTGCCCCGGGTGCTTTCCGCTATATGATTTACATCGGATTGCCGCTGGTGGTGGTGCTTTTTCTGGAACTGGGACATATCGTGTTCCACGGGTATCGCACGGCTTTCGTCCGGGAAACCAGCGTGGGCACGGTAGAGCATCTGGGGAAAGCGCTTTTCAGCACCTACGTGTTGCCGTTCGAAATTACTTCCATTCTGCTGCTGGTAGCAATGCTGGGGGCGCTGTATCTCTCGAAACGTAAATTAACGGTGGAAAAAGATTAGAAGGGGCTGGAGATAAAACGATGATTGAAGTTCCTGTATCCTATTTTCTGGTGTTAAGTGCTATCCTCTTTTCGCTGGGTGTGCTGGGCGTGGTGATTCGCCGCAATGCCATTGTCATCTTTATGTCCATTGAATTGATGTTAAACGCCGCTAATCTGGTCTTTGTGGCATTTTCCAATTACTTGAACAACATCGAAGGGCAAATTTTTGTGTTTATGGTGATGGTAGTGGCGGCGGCGGAAGTGGCTGTGGGACTGGCGATTATCGTGGCCATTTACCGCATCCGCGAAACGGTGCACGTGGATGAAATCAAGTTGTTGAAGTGGTAATCACGGGTTGGGAAGTCAATGTTCGGTGGCAAAACGTTTGTGAGAAATAAAACCGGAGTAGAAATAGATGGGTAGCTTTATCTGGTACATTCCTTTTTTACCCCTGTTCGGTGCGGTTGTAAATGGTGTGTTTGGCAAAGCACTGAAGGAGAAAGCGGGGCTAATCGCCAATGCAACGGTGCTGACCAGTTTTATCCTTTCGGTGGTTGCCTTTGTGCGGGTGCTGCATGGGGAAGTGTTCGACGGGAATTTGTTCACCTGGATTCAGGCCGGGCATTTTAAAGCACCGTTTGGTGTACTGGTCGATCAGCTTTCCATTGTGATGATGCTGGTGGTGACAGGGGTCGGTTTTCTTATTCATCTGTATTCCATCGGTTACATGCATGGAGACCCCGGAGTAGCTCGCTATTTTTCCTACTTGAATCTTTTTATCTTCTCCATGCTCATGCTGGTGATGGGCAACAATTTGCTGCTGTTGTATCTGGGCTGGGAAGGTGTCGGTTTGTGTTCCTATTTGCTGATTGGATTCTGGTACCAGAAACCATCGGCGGCAAAAGCCGGGATGAAAGCGTTCATCACCAACCGGGTGGGCGATTTCGGATTTGCCCTGGGCATCATGCTCATCTTTGCTACCCTGGGCACCATCTCTTACCACGACATTTTTTCCCAGACGGATAAACTGCTTTCGGCAGGTGTGCTCACGGCTGCCGCACTGCTCCTGTTTGTGGGAGCTACCGGGAAAAGCGCCCAGTTTCCTCTTTACATCTGGTTGCCCGACGCCATGGAAGGTCCCACGCCTGTGAGTGCCCTCATCCATGCGGCCACCATGGTAACCGCCGGTGTGTACATGGTAGCGCGGTTTAGTCCCATCTTCAGCCTCTCGCACACCGCCATGCTGGTGGTCACAGCCGTGGGAACCTTTACCGCCCTGTTTGCTGCCACCATGGCGCTGGTTAATAACGATATTAAACGGGTGCTGGCCTATAGTACCATCAGCCAGTTAGGATACATGTTTATTGGTGTGGGGGTGGGAGCCTATGCTGCGGGCATTTTCCACCTGATGACCCACGCTTTCTTCAAAGCCCTGCTCTTTTTGGGAGCGGGTTCGGTGATGCACGCCCTGGCAAACAATACCGATATTCGCAAAATGGGCGGGCTGTATCCCAAAATCAAAATTACCGCAATCACCTTTATGGTGGCCTGGCTGGCAATTAGCGGAATCCCCCCGTTCAGTGGTTTCTTCTCCAAGGACGAAATTCTGGCCAAAGCATTTGCTTACAGCCCGATTGTGTGGCTGCTGGGAGCGCTGGGTGCCTTTATCACCGCCTTCTACATGTCCCGCCTGGTGTTTGTTACATTTTTCGGGGAATCGCGGGTGGAGCCGGAAGTGGAGAAGCACATCCACGAATCGCCTCCGGTAATGACCATCCCTCTGATGGCACTGGCGGTGCTGGCATTCGTTGGCGGCTGGGTGGGCATCCCCGAACTGCTGGGCGGCCATAATCATTTCGAACATTTCCTTTCCCCCGTGTTTGCTGCTGCGGAGGAGCATCTCCACTTTGCCCACGTATCCCATTCACTGGAATACACCCTGATGGGAATTTCCGTACTGCTGGCACTGGGGGGCATCTATCTGGCCTATCTGATGTACATCAAGGTAAGCATCAGCCCGGTACGAATGGCGGAACGGTTCAAAGGCATCTACCGCCTGCTCTACAATAAATATTATGTGGATGAAATTTACAACGCCCTGATTTACCAGCCCATCATCAACTTTAGCCACTGGCTGTGGCGTTTTGTAGATGCCGTGCTAATCGATGGACTGGTTAATCTGCTGGGGAAAATCGCCATTTTAATCGGATTAATCTACCGCCGCATCCAGACCGGTTATGTGCAGCATTATGCTGCGTTCCTGGTGCTGGGTGCCATCATCATTCTGGGATATTATTTGCTCTTTTAAATGGTGAGCAACCGTAATTGGGAAATGAATCGAGAATTTAGGTATTGGAGAACATAGATGATGAATCTGGCATCGTTACTGAATATTGTCACATTTCTTCCGCTACTTGGTGTGATTGTGTTGCTGATGATTCCGCGGAGCGAAGAGAAGTTAATCAAAGCCTGGGCTTTTCTGGTGAGCCTGGTGACGTTTTTGCTCTCGCTCCCCATTTTCTACTACTTCGACGGTTCCAAAAGCGGAATGCAATTCGAAACGGTCAAAAGCTGGATTCCCACCATAGAAGCGCAATTTCACACCGGTGTGGACGGAATCAGCATTTTGTTGTTCATGCTGACCACCTTCATCA
>JALWDQ010000316.1:0-4336 GCA_027039625.1 Calditrichia bacterium
ATTCATTATCATTCAAAGCAAAATATAGCCCCGAGCTTCCAGCTCGGGGAACTTAAGGCCAAACTACAAATTGGGCTTTAGCCCAAAATTAAGCTAAAGCCTAATTTTAGAAGGAAGATTCAGTGTTCCACGAGCTAAAAGAGGCTGTGTAAAAACGAAAATCAAAATTATATTTTAACAATGTCATGCATATTGCCACTCATAGTATTTGTTTAAAACTAAAGATATAGTCGGATACCGATCCTGTGTGAGAAAGTTTTGTATTATAAGCATTTCTCTACGGAATCTATAATTCCCGTATTAATATATCAATGCATATATTTTTTTGTGTATTTGTATTTCAAAACAATATTTTCAGAATGCTGTATCTTTTTGTGTCGTCATAGCCACGAGCTTTAGCTCGTGGATCACTGAATATCTCTCTCAAAATAAGGCTTTAGCCTAAAATTGGGCTAAAGCCCAATTTTTTGTGTAGATTTATGTTCCCCGAGCTGGAAGCTCGGGGCTATGTTTTACTTTAAACAACAATGAATAAATATTCCATTGACACTGCATTTTTACACAGCCTCTAAAAGCTCGTGGCTATGGAAAAAACACTGGAAGTTGAACATATTAAGTTTTACTATGAATTTTAAGGTTTGTGAAAATATAAAGTAACAAAAATATTCTTTTATTGTGAAATTAATATTAAAGACGTCTCTTCCGTAGAGAAGTACTAAATTCAGTAAGGAATACAAATAACAACAATCTCCTCCACTCGCAGAATCCTATAGTCATATTGGTAAGATAGGTATACGGCTATTGCTTCAGTTTTAAACAAATATTATGGTCTATAATATTCATGAAATTGATTAAAAATTCTTTTGAATTTCATTTTCACACAGACTCTTCTAACTTGGGGAACTTAAAATCTACACTAAAAATTGGGCTTTAGCCAAATTTTAAGTTAAAGTCTGATTATGAGAAGGTTTCAGTAATTCATGATATTCCCATGGGAATTCTGCCCGCTCATCTGATCGTCCGCAGGATCCAATGGATAGACAGATACCATATCGGCCAGCATGTTGTGCATCCTCTTGTGAAACCCGTGGATTGCATAAAGCCCCACACCTTTTCGGCTTTAGCCTAATTTAAAAATGAATAATAAAATTTTTTCGGTGTTTTAAAAAGGCATGAGATTTTGGCAGAATTTTAAATAAAAAGGAGGGAAAAATGCCTTTTGTACGCATCTGGGTTCATTTGATCTGGTCAACTAAAAACCGGGAAAGAATAATTACTAAAAAGCTGCGCCCTGCATTATTAAGTCACATGAAAGAAAAGGCTAAACAAAAAAATATTTTTCTGGATCAAATCAATTGTGTTGAAGACCATTGTCACGCGTTGATTTCGTTAGGAGCTTCTCAGACGATTAGTAAAGTGACATTTTTGTTAAAAGGAGAATCATCGCACTGGATAAATGAGAATCGATTAATTATGGGAAAATTTGGATGGCAGGACGAGTATATGGCTCTCTCTGTTAGTGAATCTCAAGTTGAAAAGGTGAGGAATTATATTAAAAATCAGGAAGAGCACCATCGGCGGAAGTCATTCAGGGAAGAATATGAAGAATTTATAAAGAAATATGGATTTAAGTACTAACAATTTGTTTTGTAAGAAATTATAGAAAAAATTTGAAGGATTTTGATTGGGGTGTAATTTAGTAAATGGATTGCCGCAAGCTTTTTGCGCAGCATCTTTCGGATTCGCTCATCCGCAGGATCCAGAGGAAAGAGCCCTGTGGGGAGTATTCCCTTGGAAATATCGTGGATTATGAAATTCTCTTCCTCTTAAAGCAAGTTTTAGCTTAAAATTGGGCTAAAGCCCAATTTATTTCTTGGGTCATAGGATCCCCGGGCTCGAAGCCCGGGGCTATATCTGGTTTTATTTCTGTGCGGTAGTTTTTGCAATATAGCCATAATCTTCATATCAGAATCCTTTGAATGCGCTCATCCGCAGGATCCAGCATACAGAGCCCTGCGAGCAGCATCCCTTGGAAAACTCGTAGATTACTGAATTCTTCTCTAAAAATATGTTGTAGCCTAAAATTGGGCTAAAGCCCAGGTTTTTAGAGTGTTTCCCAATCCCCGAGCTGAAGCTCGGGGCTATGTTTGTTTTTATTTCTGTGCGGTAAATTTTTCAATATACCCTGGAGCTTCTTTTGCAGAATCCTACGGATGCGCAGCATCTAGCGATTGATTGCGAGCGAGTGGAGGAGCATCCCATAGCTCTGTACCCGTCCCGAAGGGACGGAATGCTACTAGCCCACCAAATTTATTTGTGGGAATAGATTCTCGAACCCCATATTTACCCGTCCCGAAAGGGACAGAATGAAAAATATTGCTATATCATTATTAGCGTTCCCTGGCAAATCCGTTTTCAATTGTCCTTTCGGGAAACAAATTCTGTTTGAGATGAGTATTTCTCACCCATCCCATCCAGAAGGAACCATCCGGGAACGGGAAACTCTCAGATATTTAAAAATAGGGACCATCCAACAAAATGCTGTAAAAAAGCCCGGGGCTATATTCTCTTGTTATCGGAAAAATTTTCAATTCGTTCCATCCCCAATTATCCTTACTTCCCCTCCAGCTCGGGGGCTTTCAGCAGGTAGGCGTAGATAAAATCATCAATCTCACCATCCATCACCCGCTGGATGTCGGAAGTCTCGTGACCGGTGCGGTGATCTTTTACCATGTTGTAGGGATGGAAAACATAGGAGCGAATCTGGTTCCCCCAGCTAATTTCGCTTTTGCTCTCTTCTAATTCCCGCTTTTTTGCTTCTTCCTCTTCCAGCTTTTTCTTGTATAGGCGAGCTTTTAGAATCTTCAGAGCGTTGGCTTTATTTTTGTGCTGGGAACGTTCACTCTGGCAGGTGACCACAATTCCGGTGGGCAGGTGGGTAATGCGCACCGCCGAATCAGTGCGGTTCACGTGCTGCCCACCCGCACCACTGGCGCGGAAGGTATCGATGCGCAGGTCGTTGGGATTAATCTCGATGTTGATTTCCTCATCCACCTCGGGAATCACAAACACCGAAGCAAACGAGGTATGGCGGCGTCCGCTGGCGTCGAAGGGAGAAATGCGCACCAGGCGGTGAATGCCTATTTCGGATTTCAAATACCCAAAAGCGTAGTCCCCTTTAATTTCGATGGTGGCGCTCTTAATCCCGGCTTCTTCGCCAGCCAACAAATCCAGAACTTCCGCTTTAAACCCGTGGCGGTCTGCCCAGCGCAGGTACATCCGCATCAACATCTGCGCCCAATCCTGACTCTCGGTTCCTCCCGCCCCGGGATGAATGGAAAGAATGGCATTTTTGCGATCTTCCGGTGCCGAAAGCAATCCCTTTAGTTCCAGATTCTTAACCTGCTCCAGCAGGACTTTGCTTTCCTGCTCCAGCTCCTTTAAACTGCCGTCGCTTTCCTCTTCTTCAGTTAACTGCAGCAGAACGCTTAAATCCTCCGTTTCCTGCTGGTATTGCTTCCATTCGTTGACAATGTCGCGTTTTTGGCTCAACTCCCGCAACAACGCCTGCGCCCGTTCCGGATTGTTCCATAAATCCGGATCGTTGGCATCTTTCTCCAGTTGGGCGATCTCCTTTTCCAGGCGGTCGATGTCAAAGATAACCTCGGAGGTTTTTTAAAATTCGTTCCGCTTCGTGTATTCGATCTTCAATGATTTCTTTCATGGCACATCTCCGTTTCGCTTCCGGGTTAATCCAGCGAGATTTCGTAAATGGAACGAATGTCGCAATTTTCGAAATAGTGGTTAAGAATTTTCCGCCAGTCGTAACCTTCCAGCGCCATCACTGCGGCACCCGTTTTGCACATACCCACACCGTGACCCTGTCCCGCACCTACCAGTGTGAAAGAAATGGGCGTACCCACTTCATCCATCTCTTTTTCCACAATGAAGCAGGAGCTTTCCAGATAATCGGACGAGAGCGCTTCCCGGATGTTTAACTCGCCGCGAATGCGGTAATTTTTCAGGCTGCCGATGAGCTCGATTTCTTTCAGGCGTCCGGAATGTCCCCGGCGCAACGGTACAATATCGAACAGAATGCCAATATCCTCGCCGGTTTTCTTGCGGATGATCTCCTCCAGTTCCTGGCGGGAATAGTCCACTTCCCAGCGGAAGTATTTTTTGTACTGTTCCAGCGAAGGGGGCACCGTGCGTCCTTTCAGGTTGCACCAGGCATCGGGACGGGAAAGAATCCAGTTACGCACGGTATTCTCGTCCTGCAAGTTGGTGAACTCTTTGGGCACTTTGACCCAATCGTACTTCCCTTTGAATTGCGGAG
>JALWDQ010000317.1:0-4316 GCA_027039625.1 Calditrichia bacterium
GAATAATAAAATATGTTTCTGGTTTAATAAAAATGTGGAGTGAGAAAATAGGAATGGTGGTAAAATTAAAAGCCCCTCTCGGTAGAGAGGGGCTTGATGGGCTACATCTCCTTTGCCTGAGATTTTTCGATGAATTTAATTCCTCCAATCATGGAAGAGGTAGTACCCCGTTCTTCGATGTAATCGTGGTAGAAGACGAGATAGACGTGAACAATGGCGAAGATGATGAATACCCACATCATCATATGATGCCATTGTCGAACAGCCATATCGCCACCCATTAGTGGTATCACCCAGGCAAATAATTTGGGAAACCAGGCTGGACTCATCGCCGAATAAAGACCGAAACCGGTAACCGTCTGGAAGAGAAATGCCAGGAAGGTTAGAAAATAAATAAATCCCGCCATCGCATTATGCCCAACGGACTTCAGGGGCTTTTTACAGATCATGAGAATATCCAGACAGATGACGTGCCAGATTTCCTTCCATTGCTCTTTTGTATATGGGATAAAGTTCTTCCAGTTTGCGAAACGATTTCCCACAAAGCCCCAGTAAATCCGGTACAGGAAGTTGAAGAAGAAAATGTACGCGAAAGCGAAATGGATGAAGCGCACTGTGCCGAACCAGTACTGAAAAGAGGCTTCGGAAGAGCTACTGATAGCCACAGGTTTCCCGATGAGGTAACCGGTAATAGAGAGCACCACAATACAGAGGGCGTTAATCCAGTGGTAGAATCGAACGGGCAATTCCCACACATACACCCCATAATATTCTGTCATGTTTCGTTTTGCCATGGCTCGCCCTCCTACATAAAGCTTATCTGGTTTACCTGCTTGCCATCGGGATCATAGAGGTGGACGGCGCAGGCCAGACAGGGATCGAAGGAGTGAATGGTCCGCAGAATTTCCAGCGGCTGATGGGGATCGGCCATAGGCGTATCCAGCAGCGAGGCTTCGTACGCAGAGCGTTTACCATGAGCGTCGCGTGGGGAAGCATTCCAGGTAGTGGGCACCACCAGCTGATAGTTGGCAATCTTTTTGTCCTTAATTACAATCCAGTGAGCCAGAGCACCGCGAGGAGCTTCAGTTAATCCCACACCTTTCGCTTCTTTGGGCCAGGTATCCGGATCCCATTTCTCCCCGTTAAACATGCGAGTATCGCCGTTTTTAATATTCTGGATAAGCATATTGTAGAATTCTTTCATCCAGTGCACCACCAATTTTGCTTCCAGTCCGCGGGCTGCGGTACGACCCAGGGTGGAGAATAATGCCGTAATGGGGGCATTCAATCGTTTCAGTGCATCATTTACCACCTCGCGAACTTCCTCATGTCCCGAAGCATAGGCTACCACCATACGTGCCAGCGGACCCACTTCCATGGGATGATCTTTCCAGCGCGGAGTCTTTAACCAGGAATATTTCCCATCCACATTCAAATGTTCATAGGGCGGTTTGGGGCCGGTATAATTGAATTCCGTTTCACCCTCCCAGGGATGCAGGGATTTGTCATCACCTTGGGAATATTTGTACCAGGAGTGGGTGACATACTCGCGAACCTGATCGGGGTCATCTCCTTTAACCTCATGCACTTCATTCAAATTGCGATTCAGCACGGCACCCCTTGGCATCTTGAAGCTGGAAGGATCATTATATCCATTTGTAGGCAGGTCGCCGTAAGCCAGATAATTGGGTAAACCACCACCAATTTTGAACCATTCCGGATAGAAACTAGCAATGGCCAGCAGATCGGGGATGTAAACCTGCTCCACAAATTCGATGGCATCATCAATCAACCGGCCAATGTACGCCAGGCGCTCGGCATTGAGGGCATTGGCATCATCGGTGTTAATGGAGCATGGTGCACCACCCACCAGATAATGCGGATGCGGATTCTTACCACCCAATATGGTGTGAATTTTAATGATTTCTTTCTGCCATTCCAGCGCTTCCAGGTAATGCGCCACACCTAACAGGTTCACTTCCGGTGGTAATTTATATGCCGGATGTCCCCAGTAGCCATTGGCAAAAATCCCCAACTGCCCACTTTCCACAAATTTTTTCAATCGTGTTTGAATATCCTTGAAATATTTGGGGGAGCTTTTTGGATAGTTAGAAATCTTTTTGGCAATTGCCGAGGTTTCGCTGGGATTTGCTTTCAATGCGCTGACCACATCGACCCAGTCCAGAGCATGTAAGTGGTAGAAATGAATGACGTGGTCTTGGACATTTTGTGCCGCAAACATGAGGTTGCGAACCAGCTCGGCATTGGGCGGGATGACAATACCCAGGGCATTTTCCACCGTACGCACAGAAGCCAGTGCGTGCACGGTTGTACAAACACCGCACACTCGTTCGGTAAACGCCCAGGCATCCCGAGGATCCCGACCACGCAAAATGATTTCGAAACCTCTCACCATGGTGCCTGCAGAATAGGCATTGGTAATCTTTCCATTTTTTACCTCCGCCTCTATTCGGAGGTGCCCCTCAATTCGGGTTATGGGATCGACGACAATTCTTGTTGTCATTATTCACCTCCTTCCTGCGGATTCGCAGGTTTAATTTGATCATCTTTCAGGCTATGTTCGACCTCTTCTTTAATCATTTTGCGTTTGCGAATATTTGTGGTAATAGCATGGGCGGCAATTCCAGCCGCTGTGGCAGCTCCTACCACTGTCCCAATGGTGTCGGCTGTAGTTTCGATGCCAAATCCGGGGAAGGAAGCCAGATGTTGATAGAAGGGGCCATTGTCCCAGAAGTTCTCCTCCGAGCACCCAATGCAACCGTGACCAGACTGAATGGGATAACTCACACCATTGTTCCATTTTATAATAGCGCAGGAGTTGTACGTTACCGGACCGCGGCATCCCATCTTGTACAGGCAGTAACCTTTTTTGGCATTTTCATCATCGAAGGATTCCACGAATAAGCCCGCATCGTAGAAAGGACGTCGATAGCAGGAATCGTGCACCCGTTTGGAATAGAACGCTTTGGGGCGTCCCAGACCATCCAATTGGGGTAAGCGATCGAAAGCCAGGATGTGAACAATTACACCAGCCATCACTTCGGCAATGGGAGGACAACCCGGAACCTTAATAATGGGTTTGTTGGTGATGATTTTGTGAATGGGGGTAGCACCTGTGGGATTGGGTTTAGCGGACTGTACACAACCGTTCGATGCGCAGCTCCCCCAGGCAATAATGGCTTTGGCACCTTCGGCAACCTCTTTCACTATCTCCAGAGCTGTTTTACCGCCAATGGTGCAGTAGATGCCCCCATCTTTGGTGGGAACAGAACCTTCTACTGCCATGATGTACTGCCCGCGATATTTGGTGATGGTGTCGTGCAGCGATTTTTCCGCTTGCTCGCCCGCTGCTGCTTGCAGCGTCTCCGTGTAATCCAGAGAGATTTTATCCAGGATAATATCCGCTACAATGGGATGATCCGAACGAATGAACGATTCGCTGCAGCATGTGCATTCCTGGAAATGCATCCAGACTACCGGTGGGCGTGGTTTTGTTTCCATAGCACGCACCACGCTCGGTAACCCACTGGCATGGATGCCGGCAGCTGCAGTGATATACGCACAAAAACGCAGAAAATCGCGCCGCGAATATCCCTGCGATTGCATCTGCTCCCATAGGGTTTGGGGTTTCTCGACCATAGATACCTCCTTGATTATTTATAGGACCAAGTCAATGTAATTCTTTCTATATCAAACCTGAGGACAAAAACGAATTCAACATAAATTGTTCACGAAATCACAAATAAATTTAAATGAAAATTCTGGCTTCTCTCCTCACAGTCCGAGATATCCATGCAGAGAAATTCAGGCTTATTTAATAGAAGCGAACACGAAGTAATTGTAGCATTCGTCGCAAGGATTGGTTACACGATGTAAATTGGAGAATCATCATACATGTTATTTTTATGTTGCAAAATATCACGTATTAAATATATAAATTTTTTCCAAATTGTCAAGGAAAAAATTCCAGAATGAATAAAATTATATATGATTAATTATTGATGGAATTATGAAGAGGCAGGGGGTTTATGGTATTTGCACCAATTTTCTTAAATCTTCATTTTGCCATATGATTTATTACTCATGAAGCTGTGTTTGTCTCGTCGTTTTTCAGACTTGTTCAGTTGGAATGTTTCTTTGATCCAGAAAGGTGGGGCAATTTCTCTCATTTTTTTATAATCGAAAAATAGGCGGATGTGCGGTTTACTTGGCGTTAAACAGAAGGAAACGGTCCGGTCGATTAAAAATGCTGACCAACATTCCGCGACAAAAGTCTGAGACATATCCGGCGTTTC
>JALWDQ010000318.1:0-4314 GCA_027039625.1 Calditrichia bacterium
TTCAGAAACAGCATACCTTTAACCACGGGAAGCGTTTTTCCACCTGGATTTTCTCCATCGCTTACAACATGTGTAAAAACGAATACCGTCGGCGGGAGGTGCGAAAAGCCTCCCGTTTTCGGCTGGAAGAAGATTCGGTGCAAAACACCCCCTCTGTTGAAACAAAAGTAGAAATGGATCTTTTCCTGCAACTCCTGGAGCAGGAACTGCAAAAACTGCTGCCGGAACAACGGGCAGTATTCCTCATGCGTTTTCAGGAAGGTTTTTCCCTGCAGGAAATCGCCACCGTATTACAATGCCCCATCGGGACGGTGAAATCCCGACTGCATTATGCTGCCCGCAAACTGGCAAAATTATTACAGGAGTTTCAACCGGATATCAGAAAGGAAAATAGCTCATGAAGGATTTCCAAACAAACGAGTGTCGTGTGGTTCAACAAATTTTGCTGGAAACCTCCGGGCAGGTACCCTCCCGGGAAAAGCGCGAATTCATAGAAAGACATATTAACCAGTGCCCGGAATGTCAGGCATTTGCTTCGCTGATAAACCAGGCCCCGGAGCTTCTGCATCCCGAGCATGCGAAATGGGTTCCTCGAATATCTACCAGAAAGAGGTTGCTCGAAGCGGTGCGAGGTAAATCTTCCCCCCGCAAACCGCTGCGATGGGACACATTCCGACACAAGCTGAGTGCCCTCTTACACCATCCGGTGCCGGTGTACCAGCTTCTTCTGGCGCTGGGAATTCTCCTTGTAGGGAGTTTGCTCCTCCGTTCCTTTTTCCCCCACGCCTCCCGGCAGCCAATACCTCACAAAGTGGTTGCCACCAGCAAGTTAACCCTGGTTGGAGCTAACGGAGAGCAGCAGCCGGTGGATATTCGGGAGTTGTATCGTCCCGGACTCAGCGTGGGGGAAGATACGGTGATGATTCGATTTCTGATAAACGGAATGTAGCGAAGCGAAATGTTCTGGCACATCCCTGTCGAGCCTCCCCCGGAAAGGGCGTTTTTATGCGCGGGGACGAACCCGTGCCAACGGTAAAAAGATTGCCAGCACAGCGCACAGCCCCAACAGCGCACTACCTACCCCAAAAGTATCGGCCAGAAAACCCACCAGAGGACTGAACAGCGCTACCCAGATTGCCCGACTCTGGTTTTCCACCGAAAGCATGGTGGCCATCCGCCGGGAATCAGTCACCTCACCCACGTAACCGACCATCATTGGCTTCTGGAAATTCTGCACCACAAATATTCCCAGAAAAGTCAGCACCGCCAGGGCATGAACATGCAGGTACAGGGCTATCCCGGCGGTGAGGTAAATCAGAATGTTCAGCATATAATTGGTGTTTAGGGCAGATTCCGGAGTTCCTATTTTCCGCTGGAAGCCCCCTGCCAGACGGCTGGCACGGGAAGAAATAAGAAAGATGAAAAAATACACCACTCCCACCAGCAAGGAGGTGCGCTTTTCGGCGGCGAGATATAAAAACAAAGGCAAAGCCACCGCCCAGCTTTTCAGAACGGGCTGCAGGTAATCTTTGCTAATTTTGTATGATGCCGAAACCAGCGAGGAATTCAATACGGTCTGTCGCAGGGGTCGGTTTCGGTAAATTTCTCCAAAACTCTCGGCGGTAAACCGGGCAAATGCCCGCAGATTCAGGCGCTGGCGAGAAGCCACACCATCCAGCTCCGGCGGATAAGTAAGCATCAGCACCAGATCCAGCGCATAAGGAATGGTGGAAGCCAGAAAGACAATTCGGAACGAACCGCTGTAAAACACCAGTGCAGCGGCAATCAGAGAGGAAATCGCCGAACCCATCTGAGAGCAGGAACGGGTACGGCCATAGTAATCCACCTTTAGATGTTCCAGATGTTTTATCTTTAAATATTCCAGAATCATCGCCTTGTGAGTACCACTGCGGAAGGTGTCGCCCATGGCGTACAGAACCATAGCAAAGGCAGCCAGCCAGAAATATCCGCCCCACAGGTAAAGCATGGCAAAAGAGAGCAGATAAGCGGAAAAGGAGGTCACCATTGCCCGCCGCCGCCCCACCATATCGGCCACTACCCCGGTGGGAATTTCCAGCAGATTAATGCTCACCTCGCGAATGGAAAAAAGTAACCCGATTTGCAGAAAGGTGAGCCCCACTTCCCGGAAAAAAAGCATGATGAAGGGATCGAAAAAACGGAGGTTTTTAAAAAAGCCGTAGGCGCAAAATTTGTAGAATTGTAAATCGTGGGGAATTCGGGAACTCATGGTTCCTATTTGCCTCCTTACCCTGCGAAAAAGCTCTCGGGTATCCATTTAAATCCCGCCCCGGGGGCTAACCCGGGGCAGAAGGTCAACATCCCTTTAAAACGCGGATTTTTATTTGGCTCCCGCTTCCAGTTTGGTATAGTCAAGTTCCGATCCGAAAGCGCTGTGGGGAATTAAATAGACGGCAAACATCAAAAGAGCGGCAAACAGGATGGATCCGCGGGAGACGTGTTCCCCCCGGTTACGCCACCAGGCATAGAGCCAGCCCACCATGGCAATAAGGGTTTTGTTGTCAGTCAGATCCCAGCCAAACGGAATACCCGTCCAGAGTGCTCCAAAAGCAAATTTTTGTACCAGGGGTCCCAGGATGAATCCCCCGATAAAGAAGAAAAGAACAGTCCATTTCATAAACTGTTTGGAATTTCCCTGGGCATCCAGAGCTTCCAGGGCGGTACGGCTGGCCAAAAACATGGCAAAGAACATGAAGAAGATGTGGGGAATCAGAATCCACAGGGGAACAGGCCCTTTGTAGCGGAGAATCACCGGTTTATCTCCGGTGAGGGAAACTTCCTCTCCGTCGGACGCCAGGTACACATAGTACATCACCTTCCCGGCGGGAGGTTGTTTGGGCAAAGCGGCTACCAGCTTGTCCCCCTGCCGCTGCATGGGCTGGGTGCTCCAGGCATCGTGGGATTTATAACGACGAAATTTAATGTATCCGTGAATCGCCGTATCCGGTACCACAATTTCGATGGGAGCATTTTTATCCGTGGTTTCGCTGCGAAGGAGCTTGAAGGTAATTTCCTGGTTTCCGATGGTTATGTTTCCCCGAACCGGGTAAGTCGGTCCCGTAGCCCTCTGGTAGTGTGCCGCCAGAATGGTGATGATAAAGGCAACAATCCAGAGCAGCCATTTATGTTGAGCAATATGCAGACTCCACGAATTTTGTTTACTCATATTTACCCTTTCTTTTTTATTTGACTTTACTTCCGTTCTAAAGCTTAGAAAAATAAAGTATTGAGTTAATTAAATGCAAGAAAAATAGTGAATTTACCCGTGGTGGCAAAAATCTTTACGCTGGATTGTTGATTTCAGACTCCGGAGAGCCAGGTTACATGGCTTACCCTGTTCATGTGCATCCCCTTAACAAGCCCTTTTTCAGAATCCCCAGGTACTTCCATGAATTACGCAAATTGATATTTAACCAGGAATAACACGAATAATCACGAATGAAAAAGAAGACATAATTAGGTTATGAAAGAATCTGTTAAATCATTTGTATTTTGTAGGTTAATGCTTGTTATTCTGGGATTTGTTATTTGGAATGTGGGATTTCATTCTTCGCTTCTCCCGAGACGTTGCGGACAAAAGCGAGTTCAGAGATTCTGTCCGTTCGGTTTGTTAACTCAGCTAATTACAAATGCAGCTAAAAAATGTTAGAAATTCTTCGTTTCGCTCGGATGTTAAATGTATAATTTTATTTTTTCTGTGATTCTCTTGTGTACATGTGCTGAATAATTTTCATTTAATCTTTTTTAACATAAAAAAGCACGGAAGCCGAAGCAACGCCACCTTTTACATCTCTTACATCACACCAAATCCCAAAAGAGTCCAGAGGAGCAGTAACATGTGAGCTGTCTGGAGCGTAGAATATGCGGGTATTTTCTGAAGTGTGATATAATGAAAAATCGTTTGTTCCCTTTATTCTAACCACTCCACTTGTAATCCAATCATAGACCAGAGTATCACCATCGGGGTCAATTGCTTCACAAATGACAATAAGGGAATCGGAAGGTTTTACTACCTCGGGAAATACCTTCAGTGATAAAATTTCCGGGTTATGATTTTCCGGCTGCACAGGACTTTTTTTGTTACAATTAAAATAATTTAAAAGCAATATTAAAAACAACATGGAGATGATAGAATATCTCATATATCCACCCATATAATTTTTCTTTAGTTTAAAAATTTTTTCTAAAAATGCAAATCAAATTTTTTTGAAATTCTATTTTTAAATTGATTTCATGCATGCAGATTTAAAGTGGGAATCCAGTACAAATAAAAAT
>JALWDQ010000319.1:0-4302 GCA_027039625.1 Calditrichia bacterium
AATCATGCAATTCCCGCTGCCAGGTACGCAATGCCTGGAGGTTTTCCGGCAAGGGGATCAGTTCGTAATCGCCGGTTTGCATCACCATCGATACCCTTTCGGTGAACTGCTTGCGTCCCCCTTTCACAATCTCGTTCAGATCTCCCCATTCCAGAGCGCTGGTTTTGCAGACCTCCACACAGGCCGGTTCCTGCCCCTGCGAAGTCCGATCCGGACAGTGGTCGCATTTCAAATTCATGATCTTAAATTTGCCATCGTAAACCGCCTGATCGAACACAATCACATCGAACGGGCAGACCATAGCGCACATTCCGCAGGCAATGCATTTCTCCGGATGCAGCCGGACCGTATCGCTTTCCCTATCCCGGTACAGAGCACCCGTAGGACAGATTTCCACACAGGGTGCCGGAGAGCAATGGCGGCATTTGTTGGGAAAGGTCGTCAGGTAAGCACTCACTTCCACATGAATGCGCGGCACCGGACGCGGTTCCTCCCACATGGCCAATGTCAGGTCTTTTGATTGGGAATGTTCCACGGCACAGGCAATCTCACACTGTTTGCAACCAATACAGCGCTCCGGGTGCACGAAGACAGTTTTCATGTGCAACCCTCCTGTTTAAAAAGTTCGCTCAATCATTAATTCCTCCCTTTCCATGAAAATACTTCACAGCAATCCCAACTCCGGGGGAAAGGCCTGTTTGCCTCGAATTCAGAGAATTTCATAATTTAAAATAAAAATTTTTGCCCGATTCTCAAGGCCAGTTGTGCAGACGGAAAAAAATTTTTGTAAATGGTAAAAAAAGGAAGGTAAACGGTAGCGCAGATGACAATTGCCGTCACAGTGCCCGCGTTACAACATTAAACGGCGGCGGAATTCATTGTATTTACGGCGACTGACGTAAATCCGATCGTCGCTGCACTGCAAAGGTAATTTCAGAAGATACTTGTTACCATCTTCCAGAATAATTTCTTCAATTTTATGAAGATTCACAATGTAGCTGCGATGCACTCGCATGAACATATCGGCAGGCAGTTTGCGATCCAGAATGTTCAGATGGATGGTGGAAAGAAAGCGCTGGCCATCCTCACGGCAGATGGTGGAATAATTCCCGGTGCCCCGAATGTACACGATGCTGGATACATCCAGTAATTTGATTTTGCGATTTTCGTAAATGGGAATCCGTTCCAGCAATGTGCGGGGAGGTTTGTGATCAATTTCTTCCCGATGGAAGGTAAATAAGGAAAGATCGTAAAAAATGGCAATCATATACGCCAGATTTCCTTCCTCGTCGAACAACCGGGAGAGTTTTGCCCACAACAGAAAAGCGTTGCCCGGACCTTCCCATACCTGGATGATGGGATATTCATCTACATTAATTTCCTGGTTGCGAAACATTTTGCGGATTTTTTGGCGCGCTTCGGGGGTGTGTAATTCAATGATGCTTTTATCGAATAAATTTCCGTGGGTCAGGCTCAATAACTTCTGGGCATAGGCATTCACATATTTTATTTTGAAATCGGTTCCCACAATCACAATGGCGGTGCGAACCTCTTCCAGAAAATCGTTAATATTCATAAAATTCCCACAAATTTAATCACGAACGATTTACATTCTTCCAAACTACATGCAGCGAAATAAAGATTCCGTTGCAATTATCGATTCAGTAGAAGGTTTCGCGGGTATCGGTTTTCCAGCAGAATTTCGTACTCATTCACCAAAAGTTCGTGCTTCACATGAGCATACCTGGGGTGCTAAGCAAATAATTTGATGTTTTCATTGATCTATTCATTCAACAATTTCACGATTTTGTCATTTTGAGCCCTGCGGAAACAGGGTGAAAAATCTTCATCTCTTGCGTAAACAGAACAAATACTCTCATATTACTTATGTGCAAGAATGCTGACGAATCTCTATGGAAATGTTTTCAGTCAACTTCCGGAATTATAGTAATTTAACTTTCTCTTTTTTCATTTATTTTTTTCCACCGCAAATAAAAAATATCAAAATGTTGCTGCGAAAACAAGAACAAAAGGGGTTTTAACGGAAGAAGGGTAGCACCGGGGAGGAAGAAGAAGCAGTGCGGTTGGCCTGCACCCATTCCAGCAATGCCTGCTGGACAAATGCCCGCCGGGGGAGTTCCCGGCTCTGGTAGGGTCGAAGCAAATGGGTATCTTCGGTGGGCGGGAATTGAAAATAGAGGTCTTCGATGTACCAGCGAAAGCCGGGACTATTCTGGTGATGCGCCCAGAGGAAGAACAGGGGAAGCAGGATGTTTATGGTGAATTGGTGGATACGCTGTTCCCCCAGGGTGTAAGCGGGAATTTGTTTGATGTTTAAAAGGGACTGAAGCAGCGGCGTGAACGTTGGAGAGAGGGGTAAACGCAGGGAAGCAACAACCTCCTGCTGCAGCCGGGAGAGAGGAAGCCGTTGTTCGAAGAGTTGTTTGAAGTGTTGAAAAAGGGAAACGTGCTGGTAGTGGTGAATGAACTGTGCCAGAGCAGCCAGCCGAAGGTAAGGGGAATTGAATGGACGCACCCGCCCGAATTGCCATTGAATGAGCTTCTGACGCCGAAAAGGAAGTTTATGGGCGTATCCGCGATAGATGTGGGAAATGAGCTGGCGCACTGGCTCCCGGGAGAGGGCCCGATGCAGCAGGCCGGATTGCCAGCCCAGCAATACAAAAAAGAGCATGGGGGAGCGCTGAATGGGGGGCACCATCTCCAGCAGTTTCTGCGGTGGCAGGATGTTGATGAGCTGCATGAAAGGAGCGCTGTTTTTGCGATACCCCAGCACCCGCGCCAGACCGGAATAAAGGGTTTGTTCCCAGCCGTGTTCGCGCACCTGCACCCGCAATTCGCTGCACTTCCGCAAGAAGCGCTGCCAGGCAAGCTGGCGCAAGCGGGGAAGATCGGGAACCTGACTTGAGGAGATGGGGTTCTCCCGCTCTTTTTGCAAAGCTTCCATATGGAGCACCCAGCGGGACACCGGCAGCCGCAAATTCCGGGAGAGGATGAGGTGTGGGAAACGCCGGGAGAGGGAGGCTGGAAGATCGGGAGCCGGGTACCATAGCACGTGTAAAATAACCTGCCGGTAGCGGGCATCGTAGTGGTGCCCATGGCGGAACCAATCCTGCCAGTGCAGGTGGAATTCCACATCTCCCTGATGCATCACATTGTTGATCTTCAGGAGGGCGTTTTGCAGATCGGGACCGCTACCCAGGGAGAGGTATCCGGGATGAACAATCTTCAGGGTGGCACCGTTATGGCAAATCAGCCGGGAACGGAGCTGTTCGGGATTCTGAAAAGCCCAGTATAGGAAGAATTCGGGAATAGCGGGCAAAGGATTTTTGGTTGGTGCTTGCATAGGCAGCCCTCCCTACTTATATTACAACCATAATATAACACTTTTTATATTTCTTTTCAAGAGGAGATTTCATGATGACACCCCAATTTTCGGCAGAACGTTTGCGGGAGATCATGAAAAAGCTGAAGGTGAATCAGCAGGAATTTGCCCGGCTGGTGGGCATCAGTCAACCGGCAATTTCGCTGTATTTGAAAGGGCGCATCCCCCCGGCAGATGTCCTGTACCGCATCGCCCGCCTGGGCGGTGTGTCCATGGAATGGTTGTTGGGAGCCGAGGAAGCAGCAGATGCTACCTCATTCCGGGTTAGCGAAAACCGCCCCGCTTACGGTAAAGAAGCGGTACTGCTGGAATTGTGGAATGAACTCCCTGCCGAAGTGCAACAGGATTTACTCTCTCTGATGCGTCATCTGAACGCTCTGGTAAAGAAATCCGGGTGAGGAAGGAGGAAAGCATAGAGCATCCGAATGGATCCCTTCGGGATAGAGCATAAGGCATAGGGCATAAGGACATAGGGAATAGGGTTTATAGGGGAAATAGGGGAAATAGGGAAAATAGGGAAGGGGAATTTGGGTTGAGTTTTGCAACCACCCAATGAAATGAAAAATGAAAAATGAAAAATGTAAAATGTAAAATGATAAATGAAATATTTTGTACAAAGAGTGCGAAGCACTCACACAGGGATAGCCCAGGGCGAAGCCCTGGGACTGGGGAATACCCCAAAAATGGAGCCCTGAAAGGGCGACAGAAATAATTGAGAATTTTGAATTAAGAATTTTGAATTAAATTTTGCAACCACGAATCGCACGAATATACACGAACAAAAAATAAAATTAGGTCAGGAAAGAACCTGCCAAATTATTGTGATTTGGAATTTAGAATTTGTTTTTGGGATTTGGAGTTTGTGATTTGTGATTTGGGATTTGGGATTTATTAATTGG
>JALWDQ010000320.1:0-1381 GCA_027039625.1 Calditrichia bacterium
AGTTATTATAATACAACAATTTATAAAACCTCGCTTTGTTTGGCACGCACTTTGTAATAAAATTGGGCGAAATGATGAAGTAAAAAAAGAAAAAATAAAAGAAAGGAGGTGATATCATGGCACTGGTCAGATGGCGTCCAACTCGGGATTTGTTAAACATTCAGGACGAAATTAACCGTCTGATGGAGCGTTTCTTCAGCCCGACGCTGTTTGAAGAACCCGAGATGATGACCCCCACTGCCTGGTATCCCAATGTGGACATTAAGGAAACTAAGGATGAATTCATCGTCACTGCGGAATTACCGGGTATGAATAAAGATGACATTCACATCAGCTACAAAGACGGAATCCTCACCCTGGAAGGTGAGCGCAAGAAAGAAACCGAAGAGAAGGATGTAAATTACCATCGGGTCGAGCGGGTATATGGCAAATTCTCCCGTACTTTCCAGCTCCCGGCTCTGGTGAACCAGGATAAGATTAACGCTACTTACAAGAACGGTATCCTGGAAATTCACCTGCCGAAGGTTGAGGAGGCCAAGCCGAAAGAAATTGAAGTTAAAGTGGCTTAATCTCAGTTTGGGCGGGAATTCCTGAGGCCCCGGCAGAAATGCCGGGGTTTTTATTTTTTTACCCACTTGCAGAGGGAGGAAAATCCTGTAAAGTCTCCCTGTGATGCGTCGATTATAAAAAGCGAAATTATAGGGATATGGAAAAAGGATACCAGGGATGGAAACACAGACTGTGGCACAACCAACCGTACAGGAATTACTTACCGAGATTGAAGAACTTCGGGCAAAGCTGAAACGCCAGGAGGAGCTTTACGAAAGCTCCAATATGGAGTTGATAAAATGGATGGTGCAAAGTGAACGTCAGGCGAAAGACCTCCGTCGATTGAATGCCGTATTAAAACGCACTTTTCTGGACACCATCGAAATCATTCAAAACATCATTGAAATCAAAGATCCCGGCAGCAAGGATCATGCAGAGCGCGTGGCTAAAATGTCCCATTTCATTGGCGAAAAAGTGCTGGATAAAAAAGGCGAAGTTCAGAAAATTGTAATTGCCGCTAAAATTCACGAAGTGGGAAAAATTGCCATCCCGGAAGAGATTCTTCATAAAGATATGTTCCAGCGGACGGAGCAGGAAAATCGCCTGTATAATCGGTATCCCCAACTGGGAGCAGCATGTCTGGAAGAAGTGGAACGATTCCGAGATATTGCCCGCATCATTCAGCACCAAAAGGAGTGGATGAATGGTGAGGGGCAACCCGATGGATTGGCCGGGGAAGAAATTCCACTGGGTTCCCGCATCTTAGCCATTGCCGATAATTTCGACACCCTCTACTTCATGGTGCAAAAATACGATACTGCTGCCGAAACAT
>JALWDQ010000321.1:0-1380 GCA_027039625.1 Calditrichia bacterium
CCCAGAGCATCAATGTGGAAGTATTGATACACAGCCAGTTGTTGCATGAGCGGATCCGACCAGAAATCGCCACCTTCCAGATACACATTTCCCCCATTGGCCAGATAAACGATAAGCCGCTCCGAAGCTCCATTTCCTAACAGATACACATTGGGCTGGACGCCCAGCAGAACGAACACCGCTTCCACATCCGAGGTTAAGTCCAGTTCATTGGGATCGTTAACCACAAAAATATTTTCGTGGTACTGAAGTTCGTCAAGTGTCTGTATCAGGGCATCTTTGCTGATGGGATTGGGATCCAGGTTCCAGATTACGATGCCTTTCAGCAGTCCACCACCCCAGCTGCGCGCCGTTCGGCGACGAATTCCTTCCAGACCAGCGGGATCGTACACCGAAACCTGGTACACGTAATTCCCCGGTTTGGGAAGGTTATCGGTAAATTGGACAGCGGAACCTGGTGACAGGTTGGGGATTTGGGCAATGAGGGAATCGTCCCGGAAAATTTTTGCACCAATAGAAAGAGGGGCCGGGGAGCCGTCCAGCATGGTCAGGGGATTTTGCCACTGCAACGTGACAGTGCTTAAGGAATCTACCATATTCAGGGAAAGGTATTCCACCGGTGCCAGACGATTGACGTACCAGCGCGCACCGCGGTCGTAACCATCCTTTCCGCTTCCAATGCACGGCGAAGTGGACTGAAGATTGAAATTCCCGCTTGTGGGGTCAACAAATTGCGGATCGACATCAATCAAAGCGCCTGTACCAGGCGTCGGCGTAAACGCCGTATTGGGAGTGCCTCAGGATCCGCAACCGGCCATGTAGTGACCGGCTAAATTGTTGAATGCCACATTGTATTCCAGGTATGTCAAATTCTCTTCTTTAGTGTACAACCCGAAATTCTGGTTGTAAGCCATAATGGAGTTGTACACCCGAATCATGGCGCGGGTGCTATTGTGTTCAATTCCGTTGTAGTTGTTGTAGAGCACGCAATTCGAAACGGTGGCGTGCACATCATCATTCACGTTAATACCGGCTGTACCGTTCATGATGATGCAGCCGTCCACATCCAGCACTCCATTCCCGATGGCAATAATCGCCGAATTCTGCAAATCGATGACGGCACCGTTACCCCAGATGGCAACCTTCTGGTTCCAGAGGGTAAGTCCGCCGGTGTAAGTGGAATCGGGATCCAGAATGAGAACTTTATCGTAACCTGCCATTGCCGGTGCATTCTGGTACACATCATTTAACGAAATCGCTCCGGCCAGAGCAGGAAGCAAAATCAACAGCGTAATTAAAAACACTCGGAAACCGTAACGCATACATTCCTCCATGATATGATAGAAACTCTTTATTTATGTCAATTTAGGGAAATTTTTA
>JALWDQ010000322.1:0-5522 GCA_027039625.1 Calditrichia bacterium
CCGGTGGAAGAAACAGCACGGTTTTTTCTGCAGCAAATTCACCAGTTTAATACAATCCATAAATAAAAACGGTTCGGGAATTGGCCTGTTTAACAAATTGACAGAATAAAACAACCGGAAGTTTTCCTCACAGGAACAGAAAAAGCAATCCCCCGGACTCTCGTCCGGGGGATAACTATTGGAGGAGGCCTATGAAAATAGGAGGAAACTATTTCCATTATTCATTATCGATTTAAACCGCTATAATCTTTAGAATGTTTCCATGTTTTTTTTTATTTTTTACGAGAAATGTGTTTCCACAATTTTTAATTTTTCACCTCCATCTTCCCGCAAAAATTCGCACATCCAGCAAACAGGGGGAGGAACGTGCCATAATAAAAAAGGCCGGAGGATTCCCCGGCCTTTTTTTCAGAAAAATAAGCAGATGTTCAATTACACCAATCCCTGATCCAGCATGGCATCGGCCACTTTAATGAAGCCACCAATATTGGCGCCTTTCATGTAATTCACGAAGCCGTCGTTTTCCCGTCCGTATTTGACACAGGTGTTATGAATGCTGGTCATGATATCTTTCAGTTTGGCATCCACTTCTTCACGACTCCAGGAAAGCCGCAGACTGTTCTGGCTCATCTCCAGTCCGGATACTGCCACACCACCGGCATTGGCTGCTTTACCAGGTCCGTACAGAATCTTGGCTTTCATGTACTCATCGATGGCTTCGGGAGTGGAAGGCATGTTGGCACCTTCGGCTACGCAGATGCAACCGTTCTGAATCAGTGCCCGGGCATCATCGCCATCAATTTCGTTCTGGGTAGCGCAGGGTAATGCCACATCGCATTTCACTTTGCGCCAGGGACGTTCATTTTCCCAGTATTCCACACCGTATTTCTCGGCGTATTCCCGAATCCGTCCCCGTTTCACATTTTTCAGTTCCATCACAAAGGCCAGTTTTTCTTTGTCGATGCCATCGGGATCGTAAATGGTGCCATTGGAATCGGAAAGTGTGACCACCTTGCCACCCAGCTCAATCACTTTTTCGGTAGCATACTGGGCGACATTTCCGGAACCAGAAATGGCCACGGTTTTACCCTTGAAGGATTCGCCTTTGTCCATCAACATCTGTTCGGCAAAATAGACCAGACCGTATCCGGTGGCTTCGGGACGGATGAGGCTACCACCCCAGTTCAATCCTTTTCCGGTGAGCACGCCGGTGAATTCATTCCGCAACCGTTTGTACTGTCCAAACAGGAATCCAATTTCCCGACCGCCTACACCAATATCACCAGCCGGTACGTCCGTATTGGGACCAATGTGGCGGTACAATTCCGTCATAAAGGATTGGCAGAAATTCATCACTTCCGTGTCCGATTTTCCCTTGGGATCGAAATCCGAGCCACCTTTACCACCGCCCATGGGCAATGTGGTAAGGCTGTTTTTGAATACCTGCTCGAAGCCCAGGAACTTCAGAATGCTGAGGTTCACCGAGGGATGGAAGCGCAGACCACCTTTGTACGGTCCGATGGCGGAATTAAATTCCACCCGATAACCCCGGTTTACATGAATGTCGCCTCGATCATCGCGCCAGGGAACGCGAAACATGATCACTCGCTCCGGCTCCACCATGCGCTCCAGAATCCGGGCCTGAATGTAACGGGGGTTGTCCTGAATGAAATCCCATAGCGTAATCAGAACCTCTTCCACCGCCTGATGGAATTCCTTCTCGCCAGGATTCTTGGCTTTCACCATTTCCATAAATGCATCCACAGATGAATAAATCTTGTCCTGTGCCATACTTCCTCCACTTAAATTTTTAGACGTTTAAAGGATTCACCGGCTTTGCAACCGGCATTTTTATGTAACCTCTGTTTACACAAAAAAAAGACGAAACTTCCACGTTGCTGCCAGAGGAAATAATTCCTGGAGATGGGCATGAAGTGCATTCAGGTGCCGGAGTTCCGAAACTAAAAACTTGCTTTCGCTCCCAAAAACAACCTCTAACAACCCTGCTTTCCTTCGTAAATTATTCCACCCGAAAACTTAATTCCAACACCACAAAATTGCTTTTACACAACAAATTACAACTAAATTCACAAGGAATTTATACCCCATTCAATTTTTTGTCAAGACATTTAAAAAAAAGTCGTATGTTATGAATAATTAATATGTTACAAATACGGGAACTTCTTTCCAATATGCGGGTAATTAGTATAACATTACAGCAATAAATCAAGTAAATGCGGAATAATGAATAGAGTGTCGCAATTCACCGATATTCATTTGTTACACCCGGAACTTGTGGTAAAGAAAATACTGCATATTGCCCGGATAAGAATTGCGCATTAATTTTGAAGAAAATAAGAAATGGCTGCCCATGGACTTTGTACCGGATTTTGAACCCAAATTTAGCGGATTTCACGATTTGATGAAATTCCGCGTCCGCGAGATTTTACTGGTTTCCAGCCTGTACGATGCGTTCGTGCTGGAAGAAGATGGAGGACTGGCCGAGCGTATTTTTAGTGAGTACGTGGATCTAAATCTGCACTTTATTCCCCGAATTACCAAAGTTTCTTCGGCGGAGGAAGCTTTCGCCGCACTGAAAAAACGCACCTTCGATCTGGTTATCACCATGTCCCGTTTGTCGGATATGAATCCCATTGAGTTTGGCAAACGGGTCAAGGAACTGGATCCGGAAAAAATGGTCATCTTGCTCACCTACGATGTGATCGATCCGCTACTGCTATCCCAGATTCGCAAAACCCGAAGCATTGACAAGGTGTTCTTCTGGTCCGGGGAATCGCGCATTTTGCTCTCCATCATCAAATATGTGGAAGATTTAAAGAATGTGGAAGATGATGCCCGGGCGGGAGTACAGGTTATTCTGCTGATTGAAGATTCTCCCAAATACTATTCCCTTTTCCTGCCCATTATGTACACCATTTTAATGAATCAAACCCGCCAGCTTATTGCCGATGGGGTGAACGATTTGCATCGGATGCTGCGCATGCGCGCTCGTCCCAAAATCCTGCTGGCAGAAAATTATGAAGAGGGAATACGGATTTACGAAAAATACAAACAAAACCTCCTGGGCATTATTTCCGATGTGCGCTTCCCGCGTAAAGGGAAAATGGATGACAAAGCAGGATTCAAATTGGCGCGGAAAGTAAAAAAAGAAGTTCCGGATTTGCCCATTCTTCTGCAATCGTCCAATCCCGATAACTGCCAGAAAGCGTACGAATGCGGTGCAGCGTTTCTCAATAAAAATTCGGACAATCTGCTTTCGGAACTGCGCTCCTTCATTCTCTCTAACTTCGGATTCGGAGATTTTATTTTCCGCCTACCCGATGGTCGGGAAATCGACCGTGCCCGGAATCTACAGGAGCTGGCCGAGGCAATTTTACGAATTCCCCCGGAGAGCCTGGAGTTTCATGCACGGCGCAATCACATTTCCATCTGGTTACGCGCCCGTACCGAATTCCAGCTGGCGGACGAACTGCGTCCCAAAAAGGTCTCCGATTTCGACTCCATCGACGATCTGCGCATGTACATCTACAACGCCATTCAGGATTTGCTCAAACAACTCCAATCCGGTGTTATTAAGGATTTTAGCCCCATTTACAAGGATGTGGAGACTTCCTTTATTCGCATTGGTAAAGGATCGCTGGGAGGCAAAGGACGAAGCATCGCCTTCCTCAACGCCCTGATTGCCAATACTCCCGAATTGCAGAAGTACCCGGATGTACAAATTAAAACTCCTTACACCTTTGTGCTGGGGAGCGCTATTTACCAGGATTTTCTGGAACGAAACAATTTGCTGGATTTTGCCCTGAATACCCGGAATGATGAACTAATCGCCCGGCGATTTTTACAGGGAGAATTTCCCGAAGAAATTTTAACCGATCTGGAAAAAGTTCTCCAGCGCTCCCACTTCCCCATTGCCGTGCGCTCTTCCAGCATTCTGGAAGATTCCCAGCTGCTCCCCTTCGCAGGATTGTACCACACCTATATGCTGCCCAACAATCACCCCGATAAAGCAGTGCGCCTAAAACAACTGCTGGATGCCATCCGCCTGGTGTACGCTTCGGTGTTTTTCCAGAGTCCGCGGGAATATGTGAAACACACCGATTACCGCATCGAAGAAGAAAAAATGGCGGTGATCATTGAACAACTCATCGGGCGGGATTTTGGAGACATTTACTATCCCATCCTATCCGGAGTAGCCCAATCGTTCAATTTTTACCCCATCTCCAACATGGAGCCGGAAGAAGGAATTGTGCACCTGGCACTGGGTCTGGGAAAAATCATCGTAGAGGGAGAACAAATTTACCGATTTTCGCCGCGCTATCCGCGCATGAATCCACCCTACGGCTCTGCCTTCGAAATTTACCAGAATTCCCAGACCCAATTTTATGCATTGGATCTTTCCCATCCCAACCTGCAGGTGCAACCGAATGAGGATTTCAGTTTGCGCAAACTTCCCATCTCCCGCGCCGAGAAAGACGGTACCCTCTTTTTTGTAGGAAGTACGTACTCCCCGGAGGACGGAACGATTAAAGACACATTAAACATCCCGGGACCCCGGGTCATTACGTTTGCCAATATTCTGAAATACGAGATATTCCCCCTGGCAGATATTCTGGTGGATTTGCTGGAGATGGGCAAGAAAGCGTTTGGAACCCATGTGGAAATTGAGTTTGCAGCCAATTTATACCGGGAAAAGAACAGACAACCGGAATTTTACCTGTTGCAGATTCGCCCCCTGGTAACGGAGAACGAGGAGACAGTATTTCTGGAAGAAGATGTGCCGGAAGAGCATTTTCTCTGCAGATCCAACTTTGCTATCGGGAATGGGATTTACCATGAGCTTTACGATCTGGTTTATGTGGATCCCGATACGTTCGATATTTCCAAAAGCCAACAAATTGCCCGGGAACTGGAGAAAATCAACGAAAAGCTGCGTCGGGAGCAACGGCATTATATTCTGTTGGGATTTGGTCGCTGGGGCACTTCCGATCCCTGGTTGGGGATTCCGGTGGAATGGCACCAGGTGTCTCAGGCCAAGGTGATTATTGAATCCACCCTCCAGAATTTTAACGTGGATCCTTCTCACGGAAGCCACTTTTTCCATAATCTGATTTCGTTACGTCTCGGTTATTTTTTCATTAAGAATCACAAAAAAGAAGAATTTATCGATTGGGAATGGTTGAAACGCCAAAAACCAATGGAGCAAACGCGTTATTTAAAGCACGTACGGTTTGCCCGACCGCTATTGGTTAAAGTACACGGGAAAAGCTCGCGGGGGGTTATTCTGAAACCATAAAAATGGGGAAGTGTGTGAAATAGGTCAAGATCCGAATCAAGGAAAGGGTGCAACTACCAAATCTCCTTTAATAAATCTGGCTACGATTCATCTTTCTGGGGAAGCAGCCCATTTTTGAAAACGTTTCGCTCCGGTATGGTCATCTGTAACCCTGCTTTGGCATTTATTTACTCAAAAAAGGAAAAAACCACCATTCAATCAACAA
>JALWDQ010000322.1:5532-13550 GCA_027039625.1 Calditrichia bacterium
TTTCGCTCGCTTTTTGCCTTAATGGAAATATAAGTATGAATAGAAAAGGTTAAAACTTCTTTTCACCATTTTGGTAATTTTTTCTATGTGTAGTTCGTTAGTTATTAAAGTGTTAGAAGAATATTCTCACGAATTTAGGTATATATATAACAACTGATTACTCTATTAAAAGTGTCTGAATACCTCTTGCTTTGAGCAGGGATTGTTCTTATGGTGAGGGCAAAGGGGGGAAATCGCTCCCTGAAAAAATCGCTTAAAAAGGGGGAAGCCTATGCAGACAATTCTGGGTGCCGGGGGTGCAATTGGAGTACAACTGGCAAAAGCGTTAACACGATACACCAAAGAGATACGTCTGGTAAGTCGTCATCCCCAAAAGGTGAATGATGACGATCTTCTTTTTGCCGCCGATTTAACCCGGAGGGAGGCGGTGGTAAAAGCGGTTGAAGGATCGGAGGTGGTTTATTTAACCGTGGGATTACCCTACCGGACGAAGATCTGGGAGACAGAGTGGCTGGTGATTATGGAGAATGTAATCCGGGCATGCCAGCAAGTTGGTGCTCGCCTGGTTTTCTTTGACAATGTGTACATGTACGATCCGCAATACCTCTCTGGCATGACCGAAGACACCCCGATGCGTCCTGTAAGCAGAAAAGGGCGGGTGCGGGCCCGAATTGCAGAAATGCTGATGAAGGAAATGGAAGCGGGAAATTTACAGGTTGCCATTGCCCGCTCGGCGGATTTTTATGGTCCATCGATTTCCCGTACCAGCATCCTTACCGAAACCGTATTCAATAACTTCCACCGGGGTAAAAAAGCTTACTGGTTTTCCTCGGTAGATTACTACCATTCTTTTACCTACACTCCGGATGCCGGGAAAGCATTGGCACTGCTGGGAAACACCCCTGAGGCCTTCAATCAGGTGTGGCATTTACCCACCGCTGCTCCTCCTTTAACCGGTAAAGCCTGGATCAAAACTATTGCCCGGGAAATGAAAGTGGAACCGAAATATCAAATAGTGACCCGCTTCATGCTCCGTGTGCTGGGATTTTTTAACCCCATCATGAAAGAATTACTGGAAATGATGTACCAGTACGAAAACGATTACATATTCGATAGCCAAAAATTTGAAAACTATTTCCAGTTTTCTCCAACAACTTATGAGGTGGGCATTCGGGAAATCGTAGAAACCGATTATCGATAAGCTGATCTGATAAACTATTCTTTTGGAGGTTGTGTTATAAAGCACCAGAATTGGAAATTCAGGTTTTATTCTACTTCAAAAATAAAAACAAAAAAGGCAATTTTTCCTACCTATTTAGAAATAGGAAACGAAGGAGATCATTGCAAAAAGACCCATTGAATTCATAAGTAAAATTGAGTAATTTAAAATCGATAGGTTAAAATTTATATGAATGCTCTATAATTAACGTAGGTACTTTTTGAAATGAAAACGAAACATATCTGCATTATCGGTGATTCCCGTAAAATGAAGGAAGTTCAGGATGAATCGGTGCATCTGGTGGTTACCTCACCCCCTTATTGGCAACTTAAAGACTATGGAGTGGAAGAACAGATTGGTTTTAATGATTCTTATGAAGAATATATTAATAATTTGAATCTTGTGTGGAAGGAATGCTACCGAGTTTTACATCCCGGCTGTAAGCTGGTGGTAAATATTGGGGATCAGTTTGCTCGTTCTGTTTATTACGGGCGGTACAAGGTGATTCCTATTCGCACGGAAATTATCAAGTTTTGCGAAACAATCGGGTTCGATTATATGGGTTCGATCATCTGGCAAAAGAAAACGACCATGAATACCACAGGCGGTGCTTCGGTGATGGGCTCGTATCCTTATCCCCGAAATGGGATTGTGGAAATCGATTATGAATTTATCTTAATTTTCAAAAAACCGGGTAAATCGCCGACCGTTTCCAAAGAAATAAAGGAAAAATCGCGTCTTTCCAAAGAAAAATGGAAAACGTATTTTTCGGGACACTGGTACTTTAATGGAGAAAGGCAGGATAATCATATTGCGATGTTTCCTCTGGAACTACCCAAACGAATTATAGAAATGTTTTCGTTTGTGGGAGAGACCGTGTTGGATCCGTTCCTGGGGAGCGGAACCACTTCTCTGGCAGCTATGATTACCCAAAGAAATTCTATTGGATATGAAATCAATGAAAAATTTTTACCGATTATACGGGATAAACTGGAAAAGCATAATATTCCTCTTTACAAGAACGAAATAGAATATCGCAAACAAATCCTTCCTCCCACTGATTGGAAAGAGGAAATTCTTAAGTTACCTTACATTTTTAAAGATCCGGTTAAGTTTGATAAAAAAATCGATCCAAAAAAGTTGAAATTTGGTTCTAAAATTGGTCTGGAAGATCAACAATCCCAGTATAAAGAGGAATATTATTCTGTTAAGGAGATTATAGCACCAAATTTATTGAGACTCAACACAGGTATCATTGTTCGATTGTTGGGTGTAAAAGAGAATGCAGATAAACGAACACAAGCAATAGAATTTTTAAGAAAAAAAGTTGGGAAAGGAAGGATATTCCTGAAATTCGATGAACAAAAATATGATGAGAATAATCATCTACTAGCATATGTTTATATGAAAAATAAAACGTTTATCAATGCCCATTTGATTAAACATGGATATGCCGTAGTGGATCTGGGAATTCCGTTTCGGTACCAGGCAAAATTCATGAAATTACGTAAGGAAATGATTCTGGATGAAAAAGAAAATTAAGATTTCTAATGAAGAAATTAAAGAATTGCTGGGTGCGCCCCAATTTGATTTCCCTAAATATTCTACCCAGATCATCAATCTGGCTAATCGGAATGCCCGGGGTACCAGACCCAATGTGGTTGGGCAAATGAGTGAATTAATTCAGGAATTCCCGGGTTATACAATTCAGGAATGGGAAAAGTGGTATCTAACTAACTATCCGGATGCTATAAAAGAAGCAACGGATAGAATTATTGCTATGATTGAGAATTTTAGAGATGTGATTATGAGAATTGATCGGGACCTTGTTGAAAAATGGGTTATTGATCTGGTTATCGTAAAGACGTTTACGGGATTGCGTTTCCAGGAAGCTGTTTTAGGTAAACTATCCCGCATTTTTGGGGTTACATACCGACTTGCCAATCCAGAAGAAGAATCAAAGGGAATAGATGGTTATTTAGGAAAGGTTCCCATAAGTATTAAACCAGACACGTACAAAATTAAACAAAATTTAAGTGAAGGAATTGAGGTTGCCATAGTTTATTATCAAAAGGTTAAAGATGGAATAACGCTGGATATTTCTATGCTACCCGAAAAATTTTTGTCGGATTTTTAAATAAGTCGTCGTTTTGCTTGGAGAATGTGGTTAAAAGGAATTAATATCAATAAAAATTTTATCCCGCAAATTGAAATCTTGAATATAGTAGTAAAAATACAATTCGCCTAATCAGTAAAATAGAAAAGCTCATTTTTTACTCTAATTTCGCCTTTACAATTCTTCCCCCTCAACCCTTTTTCGCAGAATTGTTTTTCCGGGTTAAAAATGCTTCCATCCAGTTGCGGAAATCACTGCCCATCCACAGGTTGGCAAAGATGTCTGTTTCGACATCCGCAAGTTGTGAGAGGAAGTGGCTCTGGTAAGCCCGGAAAAGCTGTAAATAACCCCGCACGGCTTCGTGAGAATTGGAGGCGATTTCCCGGGCAATTTGCTGTGCCCGCGAAAGTAATTCCTCCCGGGATACCACCTCCTGTACAAACCCGATTTTCTGCATTTCCCGGGCAGTGTATGTGTGGGAGGTTAAAAGCAATGGTAATGCGCGGGAGGCACCCAGTTGTTGCATTAGTCGCGCACCGCCACCCCAACCGGTAGTTACCCCATTAGCCGCCTGTCGAAAGGAAAAGGTCGCTTCCGGTACGGCTAACCGAATGTGACAGGCGGTGAGCACTTCGCAACCGCCACCGTAAGCCAGACCGTTCACCGCCGCAATAACCACTCTCTCCCCCAGATAAAACCGGTTCAGAATTCCCTGCATGCGCCGGGACATACCCCGGGCGGCCTCCCGGGAATTAAGGGTGGCAAAATATTTCAAATCCCCACCGGAACAAAAACTCTTTTCCCCGCTCCCGGTTAAAATAATCGTCACAATTTCCGGCGATTGCTCCAGTTCCGTCAGGATATCCTCCAGTTGCTGCATCATCGCCAGATTGATGGCATTGTGTACCTCGGGACGATTCAGGCGAATGAGGACTGTATGGGAATCTTTTTCCACAAGAATTTCGGCCATGGTTTTCTTCTCCCGCTAAAATAGTATGTTTACTATCGTTAAAATAGCAGGTAAATATTGTGAAAACAACCGGTTATTTGTGGTGTGAAAAATTTTTAAATTGTGATACAGGGCACATCTTCGGGGAGTCCGTACGCTTACCTTTGTAACCTTTTATGGGAATGGGAGTGGAACTTCTTAATTTATAAAAACGATTGCTACCCTCCTGGTTTTAATCACGAATATGGTTCGATAAGGGAGGCGAGAGGAGAAAATGATAAGAATTCTGTAATTTACGACGTGGATTTGTGCTGTGGGCTTCTGGAGGTTGCATTTTCACTCCCGTGTGTTCCTGCACTTATTCAAAATCTCTTTAAAATCTATTTTCTAATTTAACTTAATCTGGAGGTTGTAATGAAGAAAGCTGTATTATGGGTCGTTGTAGTTGTTGTGATGATGAGTTTCTCCCGAATCGGATTTGCGCAAGCAGATATCGGTTTTAAGGGAGTGGGTGCTCGTTTGGGATATGTGATGCCGGAAGATCCCATCGAAAACACACTGGGTTTTGGTGCTCAGGCAGAACTGGGAACAATCATGCCCAACCTCGCTCTGAGTGCGATTCTGGATTACTGGAAAAAATCCTACGATGTGGGAACCAACAGTAATTACGGATACTCGGAATTTGTCATTGGTGCTCTGGCCAAATATTATTTTAAGATGAATTCTGCGGTTAAACCTTATGCCGGTGGTGGATTGGGGCTTGTGATTGGTAGCAGTAGCTGGGATTACACCAACATTTACACCGGAGAAAAGGTTTCGGAATCGGAATCCGATACGGATATCGGAATTTTTATTCAGGGTGGTGCGGAATACCCCATCTCTCCGAATTTCACGGGATTTGCTGAGTTGAAGTACCATCTTGGTGGAATTGACTATTTTGGCATTTTTATAGGGTTTAACTACATGTTGGGGCAATAAGCCAGTTCAGTTTTACGGAAAGAAAGGCGGTCCTCGGGCCGCCTATTTTTTTATGGATTGAGCAACCAGTGCCTGTTTAATCTGTTTAATGAGGGCTGGTCCCCGGTAAATAAAGCCGGTAAACAGCTCTACCAAACTGGCGCCCGCCCGAAGTTTTTCCAGGGCATCTTCCACGGAATGAATACCCCCCACACCGATGATGGGAATCTTCCCTCTCGATTTTTGATGCAGGTAGCGAATGATTTCGGTAGAGCGGTGGCGCAGGGGCCGGCCGCTTAATCCCCCGGGACCCATGCGGGCGATTTCTTCCGGAGAGGTGTGCAGCCCTTCCCGGGAAGTGGTGGTATTGGTGGCCACAATTCCGTGAATTCTGGTTTGTTGCACGATGCTCAGAATGTCGTCCAGTTGAGCAAAGGAGAGATCGGGGGCAATTTTTAGCAGAATGGGCCTTGGATGGGGAAGGGAGTGATTGACTTCTTGCAAGTGATGTAAAAGCTGCTGCAGGGAATCCTTTTCCTGAAGTTCCCGCAAATTAGGGGTATTCGGGG
Source organism: Calditrichia bacterium (assembly GCA_027039625.1). Taxonomy (GTDB): domain Bacteria; phylum Calditrichota; class Calditrichia; order RBG-13-44-9; family RBG-13-44-9; genus JALXCH01. The sequence goes on from JALWDQ010000322.1 coordinate 11,343, forward strand.
AGCTGACATTCACCACAAAGAAATCCACATAGGGATACAGCTCTCGAAAGCACTTTTCGTAATCGCGCACAGCCTGGTCGTTGGGTGTGTCTTTATTCTTGCCAATATTCCCCGCAATGATGATAGGCAGGGGTCCCTGCTGACGGAGCTTTTGGGCAACAGCTTGCACGCCCTGGTTGTTAAATCCCATCCGGTTAATCAGGGCTTCGTCTGCTGTTAAACGGAACAGCCGGGGTCGCGGATTACCCGGTTGGGGCCGCGGCGTAACGGTACCGATCTCCACAAAACCAAATCCCAGGTCTGCCATTGCAGCCACCGCTTCGGCGTTTTTGTCGAACCCGGCAGCCAGACCCACAGGATTGGGAAAGGTGATGCCCCAGAGGGTGCGTTGCAGGGAAGGATGCTCGAAGTGGTACATTCTTCGCAAGAACCAGCGAAATGCCGGGAGGCGGAGTCCGTGCAGCACCAGCGCATGCGCTTTTTCCGGTTCCAGCAAAAATAACAATTTTCGTAGCCAGCGGTACATCAGCGGGACTCCTGCAAATGGAGCGATTCTCTTAAAGCGTGCTGAAGAGAGCTGTCCGGTGGTTCCCCCGTAAAGATGCGTTGCCAAAGGGTTGCCAGAGCTGCCCGGTTGAAGCGAAGGGGCGGGCGGATGCGCACCAGACGGATTTCTTGTCCACCTGAAGTTTTTGGGAGTATTTCCATTCGAAAGGAGAAAATGTACGCGCCGTCGTTAATTGCCCAGCCAAACAACCGTCCGTAGCGCATATCCTGAAGCAGCAAAGAACCTTCCCGTTTCTCCACCGCAAAAAATCCCCCGGTAATCCAGTTAAAGGTTTGCAGAGGAGCGGAATTCAAATAGGGCTGGATGTAGCCTTTGTTGGCAGGAGTGAAGCGAAAACGAATGGTATCCTCTTTCTGGAGTAAGGAATAATATCCGGTGTAAAATCCTTCCGCAGTGCGTGCCACACCCCGCCACAAAATGTTGTTCAGGGGAGTGGGACCGGTAAGCAGGCGCTCGGCTTCAATTCCCTGCTGCTGCAGTTGCTGGCGAAAATGGTGTGTAACGTACAATTTGTTCACCACGGTAAGAGACAGGTAAGAGGTGCTCACCAGAAGTCCCAGGTAGAGAATGCGACGGCGGAGTTTGCTGCCCCGGGACAGAAAAAAGAGCACCAGAACGCTGATGCCAAAGGGAACGGAATAGAGGGGATCGATGACAAAAATGGTATTCCAGGCGATGCGGAAGTGGCTGAAGGGCCAGAAAAGCTGGGTTCCGTAGGCCGTAAAGCAATCCAGCAGGGGGTGGGTTACCGTACTCCAGAATGCCAGCTGGCTCCACTCCCGCCAGCTTGTTTCCCTCCTCCCGTAAATGCGGTAAATTAAATAACCCAGCAAGGGTGCAAAAAGGACGGCAAAGAAGAGGGAATGAGTCACGCTGCGGTGAAAGGCCATGCGCGAGAGGTCGTCCATAGGGATGGTGGCCAGAATATCCAGATCCGGGATGAGTCCGGCTACGCCGCCCCACAGCAGCGCTTTGTTGCCCACCTTGCGTCCCAGAGTAAGCTCCCCGATGGCGGCACCCAGGGTAATTTGGGTGAGTGTATCCATAAAACGATTCTGTCCGGTTAACCTCTAAAAATTATCGATAGTCCCGCACTAACAGAGTAATGCGACTAACGGATACCAGAAAATCATTCTCGTCTGTGATATGAATCTCCCAGACATGAATGGTGTTGCCCACGTGCAAAGGTTGAGCGGTTCCGAAGACGCGGGAAGGTGCTTTTACTGATTTAATATGACTGGTGTTGATTGCGATACCCAGTAAATACTTTTTCTCCGGATCCACACACATGGTTGCAGCAATGCTGCCCAGACTTTCGGCCAGCGCTACTGAAGCTCCTCCGTGCAACAATCCCAGCGGTTGAGTTGTTCGGTGATCCACTGGCATGGTGGCTGTTAGATAATCGGGCCCAACTTCGACGTATTCAATCCCCAGTGCCTCATCCAGGGTATTGCGGGTCATTTCTTTAATTTCTTCCAGAGAAAATTCACGGTACCAGATTCTCATGGCTCTACCTTTTTTAGCCGACAAAATACAAGCTTTTCCGGGATAAATGCAAGGGAATTGGTAGATAACCCGGAAATGGTGGAGGGTATTATGGAAATATTTTTCAGGGAGGAAAAGGACATTTTTTCTGCGTA
>JALWDQ010000323.1:0-1378 GCA_027039625.1 Calditrichia bacterium
CCCTGACCAAACGCGAAGCCGAAGTGGTGCGTCTCTACTTCGGATTGGGCCAGGAACATCCCTTAACCCTGGAGGAAATCGGTGAACGCTTTAACCTGACCCGTGAACGGGTACGTCAAATTAAAGAGAAAGCGATTCGCCGATTGCGACACACCTCTCGCAGCCGGGCGTTACGGGCCTTCCTGGGATAAACCGAAAATGTTTTTCCGCCAGATAGAACCCGGAGCTTTGTCCTCCGGGTTTTTTTATTTATCCTCTATGAACCGCATATTTCAGGATTCGTTTTTGTTTGCCCCGACTCTAAAGAAGCGTGCTACAACCGGTTATTCTGAGCGGGGCGCCAGCGGAGCTAAGAATCTCACACCGCTATTGATGATATTCTACAATACCCAGCAATTCTCCCTCCCTGTCATTCTGAGGAGTCCCGCGACGCGGGACGACGAAGAATCTCAATCGTTCTGTAAGAGAAAACACAGAAGGTGTGAGGAATTTCCAAATTTCAAATCCCAAATCTCAAATAACAAAAATAAAAAAACCGCGGCGGACGCAACGGGCGCAATGTTTTTTCAAAGAATGCTGCGCAAAAGAAATAATCCCAATTTTAGAAGAGATTTATTTCAAATTATGTCTCCTCGTCCCGCTCTCGGTCCCATACTCGTTCCGGGAGTCCGTCCACTCATCCACTGGAACCTGTGGACAGAGCCCGTTTTCCACTCGTCCCGTAGGGAACCGTGCGGTCAGAGTCTTCAAAGGAGTCTCCAAAGGAGTCTCCAAAGGAGTCCTAAGGACCTTTGACCAGGATGCTGCGCACGGGCAGGATTCCGTCAAACGAAATTCCAAACACCAAATTTGAAATTACAATCTTCAATAAACAATGATTTTCAAAATGTGTTTACTTGCGGATAAGTATTTCATTGTTAAATATCTAACTTGACAATATGTAAAGTATTGTTTACATTCCAACATTCCAGGACGAAAAACGGAATACATGAAAAACAGGGTTCGACATTATCGATTTTTACAGTCTCGCATGACCCAGCAACAACTGGCGGAAGCTGTGGGTGTCACCCGTCAGACCATCATTGCCATCGAAAAAGGAAGTTTTAATCCTTCTGTAAAGCTGGCCTTAAAAATTTCCCGGGTGCTGGGCGTGTCGGTGGAAAAGCTGTTTGAACTGGAAGCAAACGATTAACCGGGAGACAATCATGAGCGGAAAAAGAACGGTTTTCCCTTCCAGCATGCTAAAAATACTCTGGCTGGTTGCTCTGGTGTTGTTAATTTTAATTGGCTGGCGTTTGCCGCTTTATATTTTAGTGGGAATCATTGTACTGTTTCTTCTGGCTCCCCTCTGGCGGGAATTCCGCCCGCGGAGCGATCT
>JALWDQ010000324.1:0-1376 GCA_027039625.1 Calditrichia bacterium
GTTCGGGGAGTGGTCAAAGTACACTTTACCCTTCCTCACGGTGAACCGCCCGCTCTCAATATTCCTAAAACTACCAATCTTTTCAAAAATTATCCCAATCCCTTTAACCCGGGAACCCATATTACGTTCGATTTAAGCAAACAGGAACATGTACGTCTGGAAGTTTTCAATCTTCTGGGGCAACGGGTGAAGGTTCTGGCAGACGAGCACCTCTCTCCCGGTCACTATCGCTATTATTGGGATGGCACCAACAGCGAGGGTAAACCCATGCAAAGTGGTATTTACTTCTACCGCCTGAAGACCGAATCCTACCAGAAAGTGTATAAAATGATGCTTACCCGGTAAAAAGGATAGGAACTATTTAACTCAAAAGGCCCGTTTCATCCGCGAAGCGGGTCTTTTGTTTTTTCACCTTAACACCCAAGAACCTTCCAGGCATCATCAAGAGGAGAACAAATCACCGCTCGAAGAATGCCCTTCCACTTGATTTATTTTAAATTCCTCAATTGATTCATATTGTCGTTTCATGATTCATCTATTCTATTTTCTCTTTCAATCCATTAAAAAATTTCAACCTACCTTTTAAAGCTCTCTCCAATCCGGTTTGAGAACACATAATGGGCTATTTCCGGAAAATTATTCCCGGGAAAAGGTTCTGAATTGTGAGTGAAATAAAATCCCATACGTGAAATTTTTTGCATCCCATAAACATGGGATTGTTTGAAAGAGTTTTTTTAATAACATACAGATAAAAAATCTGGAGGAAAGATGAGTAGCAAAGTACGTTTTACCCTGTTTTTGATGGTATGGGTTGCAGGGATTATTTTCGTATTTCCCTCTGCACATGCCAATAATCTCTCCATTCAAAATGTGCAACTCACCGGTCGCAACACCACCGACCACTATGTGATGGTACAATTCGATATTTCCTGGGAGAATTCCTGGCGAGACGCTGTGAACTACGACGGTGCCTGGGTGTTTATTAAATACAAAAAGACCGGATTAGGCTGGCATCATGCCACCCTTCATACCAGTGGCCACAGCGCTCCATCCGGTGCCACTATAGAAGTGGGCACTACCAATGGTGTGGGGAAAGGAGTATTCATTTACCGCAGTTCCGAGGGCAGCGGCGATGTGAATTGGAGCAGCGTGCAGTTGCGCTGGGACTATGGCTCGGACGGCCTGGCAGATAACGACCTGGTAACGGTAAAAGTATTCGGCATCGAAATGGTGTATGTTCCTCAGGGAGCTTTCTACGTAGGTGACACTCCCGGAGGAAATGCGGTGAATAATTTTTATGAATATGGTACCAGCAACGATCCTTACCTCATTGATTCAGAGGATGCCATTGAAGTTGGTACCACAAACGGTAACCT
>JALWDQ010000325.1:0-1375 GCA_027039625.1 Calditrichia bacterium
CATTTTGCAGGAAATGGCCGCTCTGGGAAATCTGGCCGAAAAACTGGCCCGGCGTATCCGGATGCTGCTGGATGTGAAATAGCTTTACTCTAATGAGGATAAAGGTGTATTGAGCATCATAACCGGAGAACAACATGGGTGTTGAAACGATTTTATTGGTTATCTCGATCGGATTCGGTTTTTACATGGCCTGGAGCATAGGTGCCAACGATGTGGCCAATGCCATGGGAACGTCTGTGGGTTCGGGAGCACTGACTGTAAGAAGAGCAGTGATTATTGCCGCGGTAGTGGAGTTTGCCGGTGCTTTTTTTGTGGGTAGCCACGTTTCCGAAACCATCCGAAAAGGCATTATCAGTCCCGAAATTTTTCAGCACGCACCGATGGAGCTGGTTTACGGAATGGCGGGCGCCTTGCTAGCGGCTGCGGTGTGGTTGCAAATTGCCTCTTATTTTGGCTGGCCGGTTTCTACTACCCATTCCATTGTGGGCTCTGTGCTGGGATTCGGGGTGGTGGTCGGCGGATTGCACGCTGCAGATTGGGGAAAGGTGGCGTCCATTGTAGCCAGCTGGGTGGTCTCCCCCTTGTTAAGCGGTACCATCGCTTTCGTCATTTTCACCCTTATCCGTCGAATTATCTACTACGACGATGACCCCATCCAGGCGGCAAAACGATTTACCCCTCCCATCGTCTTTGTCGTCTTCCTGATTTTAACTCTGGCTATGGTATTTAAGGGATTAAAAAACCTGCATCTGGATCTGGGATTTGGCGAAGCTTTTCTGGTGGCAGTGGGGGTGGGTTTTCTGGCTTCGGTGGTAGCGCATTTTTTGGTGAAACGCATTAAACCGGTGCGCATTGAAGAACGCATACTGGTAAAACAACCTTTATCGGTAAGGCGGGGCTTGCCCCGGGTGGTGCAGCAACTTCGCAAGATTGCCGATGCTGCCCGCGGCGATGTAAAGGCCCAGCTCACCCAGATTTACGACGATTTGTCCGCCATCAATAAAGAAGTGGAATTGGGCACCCAGGTGGAACAGGGCAGTTCGGAGTACCAGACGGTGCAACGTATTTTTGTATACCTCCAGGTACTAAGTGCTGGTTTTGTGGCTTTTGCCCACGGTGCTAACGATGTGGCGAATGCGGTGGGACCGCTGGCAGCAATTATCACAATTCTAAAATCCGGCGAGGTAACCATGAAGGCGCAGGTTCCCCTCTGGATTTTGGGTCTGGGTGGTGTTGGTATTGTCATCGGTCTGGCAACCTGGGGCTGGCGGGTGATGATGACCATCGGTAAGAAAATCACCGAACTCACCCCTACGCGCGGATTCTCGGCCGAATTCTCCGCAGCAACCACCATTGTCATTGCCTCGAAACTGGG
>JALWDQ010000326.1:0-1371 GCA_027039625.1 Calditrichia bacterium
TGATGTAATTGCTCAATCTTATTGTTCATAAAGTCCTCCGCATCATATTAAAACGTTAGATAGACCAGGCATATTATAAAAAAAATCTTCGAAGTAGAAAACTGTTTTTAATTAAATATGAGGGCAGGATTGTTTTGTCATACGCTGGGGGAAGGGGAAGATAAAATCCCTCTTCATCTCACGCTTTTCATTGGCTGCAAATCGGTGAATTGTCGTTTTTAGCCCTCGAAAGTGTTTGGAATATTTTTACAGCACGATTTTTCAGATTTTAAAATTTTCGGAGGAAATAGCAATTCCAGTTTCAATAACAATAAAAAAATATTGCAATACTATTATTCATTCTGTAAATTTGCAAGCTTTAATAATAGTGTGGTTTTGCAGATTGAATTGGTTGTAAGGATATGTTTGAAGATTTAACGGCGAAACTGGAAGCGACACTGAAAAAGATACGGGGCCACGGGAAGCTCACGGAAAAGAATATTGCTGATTCGCTTAAGGAAATCCGGCGTGCTCTGCTGGAAGCGGATGTGAATTACAAGGTTGTTAAGGAGTTTGTGGAGAAGGTGAAGCAGAAGGCGCTGGGAGCCGAGGTGCTTCGCAGTGTAACCCCCGGCCAGCAGATTGTTAAAATTGTTCATGATGAGCTCATCGAACTGATGGGAAAGTCCCGCACGGATATTAAAATGGCGGGAATCCCTCCCACTATTATTATGCTGGCGGGATTACAGGGCTCTGGTAAAACCACTTTCGCCGCTAAGCTGGCCAATTTTTTGCGGAAAAAAGGGCATCATCCCATGCTGGTGGCAGCGGATATTTACCGTCCCGCAGCCATTCAACAATTGCAGGTGCTGGGCAAGAGTTTGAACATCCCCGTCTATACCGAGGACTCCCGGGATGCGGTTGCGATTTGCCGGAATGCGGTGAAAGCGGCGCGCGAGCAGGGACGAGATGTGTTAATCCTGGATACCGCCGGACGGTTACACATTGATGAAGAGATGATGCAGGAGCTGGAACGCATTAAAGCGGAGTTGAAACCGCAGGAGATTCTCTTTGTTGCCGATGGAATGACCGGACAGGATGCGGTAAATGCGGCACAGGAGTTCCTGCAGCGCCTGGATTTTAACGGGGTGGTTTTAACCAAAATGGACGGCGATGCCCGGGGCGGAGCAGCACTCTCCATCCGGGCTGTTACGCAGCGGCCCATTAAATTCCTGAGTGTGGGAGAGAAACCGGATGCCATCGAACCGTTCTATCCCGACCGATTGGCTTCCCGTATTCTGGGCATGGGGGATGTGGTGACCCTGGTGGAAAAAGCCCAGGAAGCCATCAGTCTGGAGGAGGCGCAGAAGTTAGAGAAAAAACTGCGCAAAG
>JALWDQ010000327.1:0-1371 GCA_027039625.1 Calditrichia bacterium
TATGAATCCATTGCCAGTAGCGTTTGGAAGTGAGCCTCCCGCCCAGGTGTAAAACAATCTCAGGTGCCGCCAATCGTTGGAATTCCGGGGAGGCCAGCATCCGGTCGAAATGGGTGAGGAGGAGAGAACTGGAGGTCAGGCGTAATCCGGAGGTAGCATCGGCAATTAGCGGCCAGCCCAGCCATTGGGCCAGTTGCAGGGTAGCGGCTTCTTCCTCCGGGGCGGACAATTTACCCACCACCAGTAATCCCTTATGGGTGCGAAGAAGCATCTGGCGCAACTCAGTAACTGTGTTAGATGGCATCTCTACCCGGAGTAGGGAATAGCGGGTGAACGGTGCTTCTCCCTTAACCAGCGCTGCCGCGGCAGTCCGGTACTCCGGCGAAATCTCTTGCAGGGTGGGTTCCAGAGGTTCCCGGAACATTAGGTTTAAATGCACGGGACCAGCGGGGGAGCGCCGGGCACGGTACACGGCTTGATTGACCGTGGTTAACAGCATTTCGGGGGGAATCTGTTCATCGGCAGCCGGGATATCGAAAAACCAACGCACGTAGTCTCCAAAAATGTGTGGCTGGTAGATGGTCTGGTTGGCGGCGGTGTGCCGCAGTTCCGGGGGACGATCCGCGGTGAGCAGCAACATGGGAACCAGGTCCCGGGAAGCTTCCACCACCGCGGGTAAATAATTGGCTACTGCGGTTCCGGAGGTTGAAATGAGTACCGCCGGTTTTCCGGTTGCGCGAGCATAACCCAGAGCATGATAGGCGGCTCCGCGTTCGTCATAAAATATTTTTTTGTGAATGGCAGGATGACGGGCGGCTGCGACGGTAAGCGGTGTAGAACGTGAGCCCGGGGAAATGCAAAAATAATCCACTCCGTTGCGTACCAGCTCATGTACAATGAGCGAAGCCCACAGAATATTTAGATTTTCCCATTTTTCTTCAGTCGCCATTCCTGCCTCAAATTGTCCGCTTTTTTAACACCAGACCTGAAAGACCTTCTGCACATTTCGATTTAATGGTAACCCTCATTTCATGTTAATTTTAATGAGCAGATGCGTATTTTGCAAATTGAAACATACAACCCATGGCATAGTCCTGAGTTTTAGTCCAGCGTCCTGACCAGAACGGGCTCCCGGAACGGGTCTGCCCATCCGCTAGCAGAGCCCACATCAGGCAGCATCAATACACACAGAGAGTATTTCCAGTTCTGGAGTTATATTCCTCTCCATAACCCGCCTTTTTTCAAAAATCAATAGGTATTTAACCACGAATTGTACGAATGGAAACTTACCCACAAATTGCTTGCCCACGAATTAAAAAAAATGATATTTGCCCACGAATCACACGAATAAACACGAATAAAAAGTAATGT
>JALWDQ010000328.1:0-1371 GCA_027039625.1 Calditrichia bacterium
GGCTAAAGCGGTGGCTTTTCAGGTGAATAAATTCCGCCACCAGGCTTTTTCCCGTTCCCGTTTCGCCCGAGAGCAACACCGTGGTATCCGTTTTGGCAAATTCGTGAGCAATCTTTAAGGCGTGTTGCAGATGGGGGGAAAAGGAAATGATGTACGGTGTATTTAAATCCCGCTGGCAAATTAGGCGTAGTTCATCCACTTCTTTCTTCAAGCGCAGATTATCCAGCGCTTTGCGCACGGTGAAACGAATTAAATCCGGTTCTACATTTTTCTGGATAAAGTCGAAGGCGCCAGCTTTCATGGCTTTAACGGCAATTTCGATGTTACCAAATGCCGTGATAATGATGGTTTGAACCTCGGGATGGGCTTCCTTGACTTCTTCCAGAAAAGTTAATCCCGACCCATCTTTCAAGCGGAAATCCAGTAGCAGCAGGTCGATGCGCTGGCTATCCAGAATTTCCCTTGCCTGCGGAATGGTGAGAGCGGTGTGTACCTGGATTTCGTCGCTCTGCAAAATCCGCCGCAGGGAATTGCACACAATCTTTTCATCATCCAAAATAAGCACCTGAAACTGCATGGCTTACTCCTGTTTTATCGGCATATAGATATAGAATGTGGTACCCAGGTAGAGTTCGCTTTCCACACGGTAGCGGGCATGGTGCTGATCCAGAATGCGCTGGACAATGGCCAGTCCCAGCCCCGTGCCCCCGGGTGTTTTGGTGTAAAAGGGGTCGAAAATCCGATCCAGTTCATTGGGTGGTATCCCGATACCTGTGTCCTGTATTTTAATGAGAATGTAGGAAGCGTACTTCTTGGTCTGGATGGTCAGCACCCCGGATTTACCCATAGCACTAAACGAGTTCAGGAATAAATTGATGAATACCTGTTCCATCTTGTGAGGATCGGCTTCGATGGTAGCATTATCATCGTGCAGTTCCGTTTGAATTTGAATGTTCGATTTCTCGAACTGTTTGTGCACCAGTAGCAGGCTCTTTGCGATGATCTCCGTCAAGGCGACTTTTTTGAATTCCAATTCGTGGGGTTTGGCGTAATCCAGAATAGCGGAAACGATATTCTGGATGCGCTGAATACTGTCCTTCAAATCCGGGTAAATGTCCTGAAATACGGTGTTACCATTCAAGTGGTCTTTCAGGAAATCAATATTGTTGTTCAGGGCAAACAGGGGGTTCCGGATTTCGTGAGCAATCCCCGAAGAGACCTGTCCCAGCGCCATCATCTTTTCCGTCTGGATGGCATATTGTTCAATCTTTTTTCGCTCGCTTAAATCTCGCACGTACACAAAGGAGAGAGCACTGCGTCCCCCCAGGGTTAATCCTTTTATACTGTAAATTTCCACCGCAATTTTCAATC
>JALWDQ010000329.1:0-1369 GCA_027039625.1 Calditrichia bacterium
CGGAAAGCTTTAAAGAAGGTTTAGCCTCCCGTCCATCTACCCGCACCAGGCCCTGCTCAATTAATTTCTGGAAGAAAGAACGGGAATATTCCGGATGCTTCTCGTGCAGGAAGCGATCCAGCCGAACGGTCTGGATGAGGGAATCAGTTTTGAGAATTATTGTTCGAGGTGGGGTCATTCACGGAATCCCCTGTTTCGGCTTTATGAAAAAAAGCCATCAGCAGCACGGTTAACATTCCTAAAAACACGGCCATATCCGCTACATTAAACACCGGCCAGCGCTGCATGGTGTAGCCTTCGAAACGGAAAATGAAGAACTTAAACGAAGGAAGGTTCATATCGAAAAAATCGAAATCCAGAAAATCCACGACATAGCCGTGGACAAAGCGATCGAACAGATTCCCCAGCGCACCACCCAGAATTGCGGCAAACGACAGGGTCATCCAGCGGTTATCGCGCAGGGCGAACAGGTAGTAAAAAATGATGACCACAGCAACCAACGAGAGCAGGGTGAAAAACACTTTGTTCTCCACCCGGACTCCAAAGGCAATGCCTGTATTTTCTACATAGGTGAGTCGAAAAAAATTGCCCAGCACGGGTATCGAATGAACCGGTTTCAGGTACACCCGTGCCAGATATTTTGTCAGTTGATCCAGAAATAAAACGACTACCACCACCGCTGTAATGAATCGGAAACGCCCTTTTTCGGTAAAAACGGTGGTCACCGCTTTCTCCGCGCTTCGGCCTGCTTACAGGGTACACAGATACGGGTGGTGGGTACGGCTTTTAGCCGCTCTTCGTCTATCTCTTTACCGCACACACGGCAAATTCCGTACTCCCCTAACTCGATGGCGTGGAGCGAACGATCGATTTGCTGGAGATATTTCTCCTCGCGGGAGAGGAACAGAAACGCCTTTTCGCGTTCCATGGCATCGGTTCCCTGGTCGGCCATATGGAAGGAATATCCGGAATTATTCCCTGATTCCATGGGTGTTTCCAGAGCCAGCTCCCGCAGATGCTCGATGCGCTCCAGCACCTCTTTCCGTTTTTCCAGTAGCAAATCTTTAAAATATTGTAGTTTTTCTTCAGTCATTCTATTCTCCCGATTTTATTCTTTCGCTTTTTTTAACACGACTGGAAAAGATTCCCCCCTGATGGAAATTTCCTTCGAAATTTCGCCGGAGTCCAGGGAAAATGAAATATCCAATGCCAGAGTTTCAGACTTGATATATTCGGCCATTTCCCGGATGGCATTAGCGATTTTCTCCGGCGCCTGCACGGCGATCACGATCCGATCGGTTACCTCAAATCCCGCTTCCTTCCTCAAATTCTGCACCCGATTCACAAATTCCCGGGCGATTCCTTCACG
>JALWDQ010000330.1:0-1369 GCA_027039625.1 Calditrichia bacterium
CCATTCGGGTCACTCGGACTGCAAATCAGGTTTGGTATGAAATAAAAACAATCGATTGGCACTTTAAAGGATCGATATTTAACCATACCTACGCGGTATTTGTCTATTCGTTTTCATCGTCCGGAGCCGGAAAATCCACCGGATGCCCGGACGATGAAAACGGTTTTACTTTTCCAATTTGATAAAAATCCATATTTTTAAACATCAAAAGATTACTCTGTGAAATTGATACGTATTATTCTAATTACGGTTTTATTTTCAGTCCTATTTCAGTCATGTGCGCCCACTTATATGCCTAATGTTTTATCCAATCCGGATTTGCGTCAAAGTGGTGATATTACGATAAGCGGATATTATGGGAGTGCGGGTGTGGACATAAAAACTTCTTTTGCCGTATCCAATCATGTGGGCATCTTGCTTGGCGGAAATTTTGACCATTCGGATGGCGATGTTTCACATTCGCATGGTTTTTTTGAAGTTGGTGGCGGATATTTTGACAAAAAAACACCGCATTTCTCATGGGCCGTTTACGGCGGTGTTGGAACAGGTAATTACAACACCACAATCCGTATTCGTGCCCCCTACGCTGATGGGATTTACAAAACCCAATACGAAGTTGTTCGATATTTTTTACAACCCTCGGCCACCTACCATTCCCAGATAGGTGAAATCGGATTGGCATGTCGAATGGACGCCCTCCATGTAAGTGGAACCCAGGATATTGGGCCGGCTCACTGCCTTGACCACACTTTTCCTATGATAGAACCTTCCTTAAACATTAAAGTAGGGAAAGGAAATTGGAGAATCGCCCTACAAGGAGGCTTTTCAATTCATTTGGCTAATGAAAGTTTGCATTACCTGCCGGGTATTATCGCTATGGGGGTACAATTAAAACTTAATGCCAAACCGAAGAAATAGTCCATTTATTCCCGCTCCAACACCAAATCCACCCGTATCCGCACCGAATCGGTAACCGTCCAGCCGTTTTCATCGTCCGGAAAAGGCAAGGACGGCGACAAACGATAAACTCCCCAATCCGTACGGTCAACATAAAAAGGTTTGGACGTAAGGCGTAAAACTCCCTTGTGATAACTTAGTGTTCCGTCAAATTCCACACAATTGGTAATGCCGTGAAAAAACAAGTCGCCCGTTATGCGAAAGATGCTATCATTGACAGGCCGTGCATCGTAGAGCCAAAAAGTGGCCCGGGGATATTTGTCAATTTCAAAAAATTCGTTTTTCAAGGTATTTTCCAAAATCATTTTGGCCGTTCCGTACTTGGCCGAATCCAAATCCTTGACTTCAAACAGTTTTAAATCAAAATCAAATTTCCCGGACACCTCCCCGTTTTTGGATATATGAAAAAAAC
>JALWDQ010000331.1:0-4250 GCA_027039625.1 Calditrichia bacterium
GAGGATTGGTATGTGGTAGCATGCGTTGCATGACCTTATGAAATTCACAAGTATCGCAGTGGAAATCGTGGTCGCAAAGTTTGTAGTTTATTATTCCTGCTGTCATCCAGATGCAACGAAGGTCTGTGCCCTGTTCTATATTTTCTTTCATGGTCGCCTATTATTTTTAAAAATGTTCGATTGTTGCAAATGCCCGCACCGTAAGAGCAGTTTAGGTGCGGGCACATGGATGCGATGTCTCAACGGTTCAGAAAAAATTCCGAAGCCAGTTCATCCCATTTTTCCGGTGCCAGCGTTCGGGCAAATCCCGAGATGGGAAGACCACCATCCTGCATGACCATACCCAGTTCGCCCGCCATGTGTTGATGCAAGCGGTGAACTGTATCCTCCATCCAGGAAACCGCCAGCTTGCCGGTAAGAAGGTTACGTAGATTTGGTTTTAATCTGGGCACTTTTATTTTAAGAAGCCAGCCGTCCCGGTACGGGTCTTTTTCCAATTTTTCCGGGGATTGCAATATTTCCTGATTAACAGCAACAACTTCTCCTTCCACTGGAGAGATAATGGGAATTTTCTTAGAATCGAGCTGGACTTGCCAGCCAATTTCACCTTGTTCCAGATGAGACCCAACTTCAGGGAGTTCGATGGCATCCGGTTTACCTAAAAATTTTATTGCAAAATCGTCCATTCCTACGCGAACTATTTCTGAAGCTTCGGGAATTGCCCAGCTATGTCCCTGGTGGTAGTAGGCATTTTTCACCAGAGTAAACCAATTATTTATTGTACGCATAGTCCGAGAGGCTAAAGAAGCTCTGGTGCGCGCTGGGCGGTTTAGATACTGCCAGTATAAAATGAAGACGATGAGAAATCCGATGACGATAAGATATTCAATACCTTTTGTGGCGAATAAGTTTACATAATGGAAACCTTCCATTGTTCTTGCTCCTCTTCAATTTTAACGGGTTCTATTGTTTTACTGGATTCTTCTTCTTGTGCCCAGCTTGGAGGTTCGCTCAGCACGGGCATGCGGTTGACTATCCAGCGAAAAACCACTATCTGAAGTACCAGAATTGCAATGGCTACTTCAATTTCCATCCAGGACGGGAAATAGCGGTGGGTACTGGTCCAATTAAAAGCAATAAGAGAAGTATTCAGTCGGTTTAAAATAATGCCAATGATGGTAAGAATAGCGCCAATACGTACCAGGTTGATATTTTGTGTCCGTACACTTTGAGTAAAAAGTATAGCGGGAATCAGGACAAATCCTACAACTTCGGTTAAATACCACATTCCCCACGAAGTGGTAAGTAAAGAGAGATGCTGGCCGTGTACCAGAACCAGAATCTTCATAAAAAGATAGACAAACATGGTAACTGCACAAACTTTTGAAAGTCCAAAGTGAATAGCATCATTTGTGAGGAATATTTCTGCACTGGTTCGATTCCGAAAAACCCGGTTGCTGATGGTACGTTCCAGAATGATCATGGAAAGGCCAGCGAAAATGCTGGAAACAAAGAAGAGGATGGGGATGAATTCCGAATACCAGAGCGGATGGATTTTGGGTTTTGCCATCAGAAATAATGCTCCTAAACCCGATTGGTGCAGGGTGGAAAGGGTGATTCCAAAAATCACAGCACCCAGAGTCATGGACTCCATCACTTTATGCACCCGTTTCCATCCAATCCATTCCGCTACCGCAGGAGAAAACTCGATAAATTCTGTAGCCATATATAGTAAAAAGTGCCAAGCAACTAAAAAGAGAACGGAGCTGAGACCAAATGCATTACCGATAATGGGATTAATAATGTGCCAGGGTTTTCCTAAATCCAGAACCAATGCCCCGGCGTAAAATACGTACGCCAGAAATCCGTTAAGTACGGTAACTCGCACAATCGGTTTATATTTCTTTAAATGGAGAATATAAACCATAAATGTTAATACGTAGGCTCCACCAGCAAAGGCTACCCCTGTAATTACGTTGAATGCTACCCAGATACCCCAGGGATAATCGGGCGAAAAATTCGTAACGGCACCCAGACCTTTCCAGAAGCGAATAGTGAGAATAACAGCTGCTGTTAGTAGGGTGATGGTGGCAAATACATTAAAAGGTGTGAGCAACTTCCCTTTTGGTTTTAATTCACTGAGGAAGAAACGGATAAATCGTTTGAATTCACTCCAGATGTTGGGATGTATGGCTGTACGTTCCATATTATGCCTCTTCGTTTTTCGTTTCGTCTTTATCTTCCGTGGCTTTACTAAGACCAAGCAAAAAAGCTGGCCACATTGTTAATACAAAAGGAACACTGTACAAAAAACCGGTGGTTTTTTTAGGAAGTGCTTCGTTGCCCAAATCGGTGCGGAAGCCGATTTCTTCGAAAGGTACTGCCGAGAGATAAAGATATCCCGTGCCGCCTACCTCATGTTCTCCGTAAATATGATGGTAATAATCATCCGGATTTTCATAAATACGCTGACGGGCAATTTCCAGTAAATCTCTCCGTTTACCATATGTGAGAGCTTCTGCAGGACAATTTTCTACGCACGCAGGTTGTTCACCTTCCTGTAGTCGGCTCCAACACATAATACATTTTTTAATATCCGGATTGGGCTTATCATCCTCAAACTGGGGAATTCCAAACGGACAGGAAACCATACATGCCCGGCACCCCATGCATCGGTCTTCATGCCAGATTACAGGCCCTTCCGGCGTCTTCTCCATGGCATTGGTGGGACAGGCGGACACACAGGCGGGTTGGTTGCAATGCATACATTGGCGTTTAACGGTGATGTCTCCTTTCTCGGTTTCGAATCCGTTGACCACCGTAAATTGAGTAGGACTGGGTTTCCGGTGGACTTTGAAAATATCCACATCAAAATCCGGTTCGGGAAGACCATTAACTTCAGCACACACTTCTTCGCATGTCTGGCAACCAATACACCGGGTGGTATCTACTAAAATTCCCACAAATTCTTTTGGATCCTTCTTATCTTCCGCGTGGAGCGGAGTGTTTTTGGTTAATAGTGTAGTACTGGCTACACCTACTGTCTTAAGGAAATCTCTTCGGTCCATAAGTTCGTATCCTCTTTTTTTGACTGAACGATATTACGGTTAAATGGTGTTTAACCCGGTTATGAAAGAATATTGTTGTTGAATTCTTCCCAGGTGCGAGCATCAAAATTAGCAAGGATGCCCACAGGTAATTCTCCTCCATCGGCCATCGTAATCCCCAGCTGATGCTGTACATCCCGGCTCATTAGGAAACTGGTAATTTGCTGGAATTTCTCTTTCAACCAATCCCGAGATTTTTCTGCCACGAACCAGTGGGGAATTTCTTGCGACACATTAACAGGTTTCAAGGCATATAACCATGTTCTGGATAAATCGATTCCTGTGGCATCGTAAAAATCCGGATTAATATTGATAATAGTACCGGAGATTGGAGATTTGATCTGTAATTCCTTCCCGTTGTCATACAGAGTGATGATCGGATCTCCTTTTTTGATTTTTTCTCCCACTTCGCGAGTTTTGATGGCATCCGGCTCTCCGGTAAGACCAACCAACAATGGTTGAATACCAATCAGAATGTTTCCATTATCCAGCATTTTACTCCAGGTAAAGGTGGGTTGGAGAAATACTCCTTGAGGAAGCATATTGAGAATGCGGTTCAAAGAAAGACTTGTTTGCTTCTGATTAACAGCCTGTTTTACCTGTCGGCGCTGAAGATAATAATGGTCAATCAGCAGACCGACGATGATGGTGAGCAGAACCATGATTAACGTTAACATTTTTTTCTCCTTCAATTTAATTATTCGTAACAAAATTCACTTATTTCGCTAATATATAATTCAAAAGTCGTACCAGGAAATACGTATGGATTTGTAACTTATTGATAATTAAGTAATAAGAAGTGTTGTTTTGGGAATTAGGAGTATTGCGCCTTTTGGGGCAAACGTTGAATATTTTAACGGTTTTGAGGGGTGTTTCCTTGAGAAGTGTAGTAATTTAAATAATAATCGGAAATTATCGCTGTTAAAATATTCAACAGTATTTGTTGAGATGTTTTACAGGCGGGGGTTGTGCAAGTGGGTTGTCAAGGAAAATAAACTGACTATTGCGAATATCCATTTTCTCAGTTAAATTTGGGCTGGTTTTTAGGATGCCTCCGTAGCTCAATTGGTAGAGCAGCGGACTCTTAATCCGTTGGTTCGGGGTTCGAGTCCCTGCGGGGGCACTCAGCAATCAGGCATACAA
>JALWDQ010000332.1:0-1362 GCA_027039625.1 Calditrichia bacterium
GCGGAGCAACCGGAAATCTTTCCTAATAGTAAATAGAGAATTATCGGAGAGCCTCGTTTTAAATACGGACTTTTGCTAAAGAGGCTCTCCTGTCATTTTCCCTTTCGTAAAACCGGATGGGGAATCTTGTTTACCATTCCGTTCGAAAAATTGATCCCGGTTAGTGTTTTCTTCTACAGGTTCTTTAATAAAAATTCGGTTATCGAACGGAAAAGATGTATACGTGCTTCCTGCCCGCGAATACTGTGTTCCTTTCCGGGGTAAATAAGCAACTGGTAGAGCTTACCCGCATCGACAAGCCGATCAATAAACTCCACAGTATTCTGAAAATGCACATTGTCGTCCACAGTTCCGTGGGCAATCAGTAACGCCCCGTGCAAACTATCGGCGAAATTGATTGGGGAACTCTGGTAATAGCCATCAGCATTTTCTTCGGGGAGCGCCATGTAGCGCTCGGTATAAATGGTATCGTAATAGCGCCAATCGGTCACCGGCGCTACCGCTACCCCGGCTTTAAATTCCCGGGAATGCGTCATGGCGTACAACGTCATGTACCCTCCAAAGCTCCATCCCCAGATGCCGATGCGGGTGGAATCCACATAAGGCAGGCTTTTGAGATATTTCACCCCGACAAGCTGGTCTTCCAGTTCCAACTTCCCAAAATGTTTGTAAATAGCCGTTTCCCAATCCCGCCCGCGATTGGCGGTACCGCGGTTATCCAGGGTAAAAACGATGTACCCTTTTTGTGCCATCATCTGATGCCAGAGATTGGTGAAGCGCTTAATAACCAGCTGGGAATGAGGACCACCGTACACATGAATCAAGACCGGATATTTTCGAGTGGGATCGAAATGGGGTGGTTTAATCATCATGGCATGATATTCCAGTCCCGCTTTACCGGTAATTGTCAAAAATTCCGGGTTGGAGAGCTGGTACTCGGCCAGCTCGGGATGTTCGTTTTTCTCCAGCACTTTGATTCGCTTGCCATCTGCCCGGTAAAGGGTGACCCGGACGGGAGTGAGGGGTGCAGAAAAATAATCAATAAAATAACGCCCTTCCGGAGCCACCCGCACAGAATGGACGCCTTCTTCCCGTGTTAATCGCTTTATTTTCCGGGAATCCAGACCCACTCGGTAGAGATGGCGTTCCAGTAATCCATCTTTTGTACCCACAAAATAAGCGTAGCCTTTTCGTTCATCCACACCTTCCAGAGAAGTAACCGCCCAATCGCCTTCGGTTAGCTGTCTGATGAGATTCCCCTGAAGATCGTACAAATAGAGATGTCGGTACCCGCTGCGCTCCGAGCCCCATAAGAACCAATTCTTCTTCTTAAAAAAGTACACAAAATCCTCTATATTAATC
>JALWDQ010000333.1:0-4244 GCA_027039625.1 Calditrichia bacterium
TTTGGAATTTTTTTTGTACTCCGTTGAGGACAAAAGGAAAGTGAAAAGAAAGTACACCTTCAGGTAGTAAATCCAAATTACCTCCCAAAAAACTATCGGCTGGCAGGATACGAGGCCACGGAGTGGCCGAAAGATTTTAACCACGAATCACACGAATAAGCACGAATGAAAAATAAAATTAGGTCTGGAAAGAACCTCCAAATTATTTAAGATTTGGAATTTAGAATTTGTTTTTGTTATTTGGAATTTGTTATTTGGAATTTGGAATTTGTTATTTGAAATTTGTGCCAATAATTAGAAAAAATATTTTTAGTCAGATACTCTGTGTAGTCGGCATAAACTCTGTGTATTCAAAAACTATCATTTGGCAGGATACGAGGCCACGGAGTGGCCGAAAGAATTTAGCCCATGGCCTTCAGAGGCTGTGTAAAAATAAAACTCAGAAGAATATTTAATCAATATCGCGCATATTGTAGCTCATTATGTTTATTTAAAACTGGGGCAATAAAAAGCGTGTTGCTCAATCCGTATTTTATACTGAATTTAGTATTTCTTTATGGCCATAGAAATCCAGCATTGAGTTAACAGTAAAGGAATACTTCCTTTCGATGTTATTTCTCTGTCTTTAAAAATCAATGTAAATATTTAAATAATCGTGATTTACAGTGTTTTTATAGCCACGAGCTTTTTTCGCAGA
Organism: Calditrichia bacterium; assembly: GCA_027039625.1. GTDB lineage: Bacteria > Calditrichota > Calditrichia > RBG-13-44-9 > RBG-13-44-9 > JALXCH01. Next base: position 698 of record JALWDQ010000333.1, read on the forward strand.
ATCCTACGGATGCGCAGCATCCCTATGGGAAGCTCGGGGCTATGTTTTACATTCATTGTGGGTTAGGTAATTTTTCAGTATAACGATGAGCTTCCAAAGGATACTGTACATCCAGTCGTAGAATCAGGCTACTGCAATTCCGCTTGCATATCGATCTTTTTAAAAAGTTTTTAAATTTTTTATTTAAAACAGCGCCATATTAATCTGTTTTCAGACTCCAACCTCCCCCACCTTAACTTTCAGAGAATTCGGTTGAATTTAATCCATATTTAATTTAGGTTATGAACCGTTGAGAGTAGCGGTGTTATTGTTTTTTTCCTGGAGAAAAAAGGTGCCAGATAAGGAATATGTTTCCGATAAAGCGCTCATCGAAGCGATCCGGGAGTCGGATCAACAGGCATTTAAAGAATTCTATTTCCGCTATTTCGACAACATTTATCGATTTTTGTACTGGCGTACCCGGGATGAAGAAATTTCCCGAGACTTAACCCAGGAGCTATTTTTACGGTTGTGGCGCAATCGTGCCGGTTTAAATCCCAATCTTTCCATCAAAGCTTACATTTTTCGAGCAGCCGGGAATCTGGCAATCGATCATCTGCGTCATCGCATCTCCGAAGCCATTCAACCCACCGAAATGCCTACGCTGGCTTCCCCAGAGGATATCAATCGCAACATGGAGCTAAAGGATGAACTTCATCGCTCTCTGGCGCAACTTCCGGAAGACCAGCGTACCATTATTCTGATGAATCGAGTGGAAGGGATGAAATATCGGGAAATTGCCGAAGCGCTGGACATCTCCATCAAAACCGTGGAAAAGAAAATGAGCCTGGCATTGAAGTTTCTTCGCAAATCACTAAAACATTTGCTGGTGCTAATTCTTCTGGTAAAATTTTTACAGGATGTAGGGCTTTTTTTGTTTACCTCGTATTTTTAGGTTAGAATTTTAGAAAAAGAATGTGAAAAGCGAATACGCATGAGGGAACAGAGAAAAGATATGGAAAACAGAGATTATACGGAGGTTATTGCCAGAGCACTTTCCGGAGAGCTGAGTGAACAGGAAGCGGAAGCGCTGGAGAAATGGCTGCAGGAAAGCCCTGAGAATCGTGGTTTGTTTGCAGAATACAGCCGCATCTGGGAAAATATGGAGAGTCTGGAGCCCTCTCACAAACCGGATGTGGCCATAATGTGGCGGGATATTGAAGAAAAACTGGGTTTTACCTCCCACGGATTATCTCCTAACCGGGTAGCCCGGAAATGGGCATTTTTTTCGAACCGGCGTTTTCGGGGGGTGGGAATTGCTACCACACTTGCAGCGGCGGCACTGGTGCTGTTTTTCTTTTACCAAATTTTGCTGGTACCCCATCAGCAAACAATTGTGACCCATAAATCGGAGAAACGCCAGGTCGAGCTTCCCGACCATTCTCTGGTATATTTAAATGCGGAAACGGAGATTACCTTTCCGAAAGAGTTTTCCGATACCCTGCGCACCGTTTTGCTTAAAGGGGAAGCCTTCTTCCGGGTGCAGCCCGCACCGGTTCCGTTTGAAGTGCGTACCCAGAACGCCACAATCCGGGTGCTGGGAACGGAGTTTGATGTATGGGCACGGAACTCCACCACCCGGGTAATCGTGCGTTCCGGAAGGGTACGGGTAGCTTCTCGTTTGCGTGACGATAGTTCCCCGGTGGTACTCAGCGCCAACCAAATGAGCGTGGTGTCCTCCGATCAATCTCCCCAACCACCCGAAGCAGTGAATGCCAATTATCTGTTGGGCTGGCTCCATAATCGATTTGTTTTCTCCAAAACACCGTTGAAGGAAGTGGTAAGTGAGCTGGAACGCCGCTACGATATCCGCATCGAATTGGCGGATCCCGAGCTGGCCGACCGCACCATTTCTGGCTCTGTGGAAGAAAGCAATATCGATTCCACCTTGAAATACATCTGCCTTACCCTTAACTTGTCCTACCAGTACGATGGTGAGAAATACATTATTCGGTGATTGCGCTCCCGATACAATCGGCTGGATGTGTAAGAAAATTTGTAACCATAGATTTTCTACACGTTGATTTCAAACTTTACTCGCTCTCGAGAACAATGTGGGAGCGCAAATCCAGGTTCAGAGAGACAGAACACCAGTACGAATTTGCTGGTAGGGGAAAATGAACATTTTCGCTAAAACCCGCATTCCTCGTGGTTGGCAATTTTCTCTCGTTCTCTTAATCGGCTTATTTTTTGCCCTCTCTTTGTTCGCCAGTACCTTACGCGTCTCAATAAAAGCTCATCATATTCCGTTACGCCAGGTGTTAAACCAACTTTCCCACCAGTATTCTCTGGCTATTTTGTTTGCCGATGAGCTGGTGGAAGGGATTCGGGTGGATTGTGACATAAATAACCTGCCGCTGGAAGAAGCTCTGGTACAAATTCTCCAGAACACTAGACTCTCTTTCAAAATAGTGAAAAACGGGCAGGTTGTGCTATACGATAGTCGAAAGATTCGGTTTTTTACCATTCGGGGGCGGGTGCAAGATTGCCTGAGTGGGGAGATGTTGCCTAATGCCAACGTGCAGATTCTGGGAACCACCCGGGGAACGCAGACCAACCGGGAGGGACGATTTGTTTTGATTCATGTACCTCTCCGGGTGTGCTCGCTTCGGGTGAGTTACCTGGGATATCGTCCGGATACATTGCTGGTCAATCCCGTTAATTTGCAACCCGATTTGTTGGTAACTCTTCAACCTATTGCCTTCCTATCCGATTCGGTCGTTGTTCATGCAAATAATTATCAGTTTTTTGCTACTCAGGCAGAAGCAGGACATTATTCCATCTCACCCACTCAATTTTCCGATTTGCCTATCATTGGAGACAAGGACATTTTTCGTTCACTTCAGTTGCTGCCTGGCATTTCCACCAATTTGAATGGAACCTCTGGCGTTAACATTCGGGGGAGCTCCCCCAGCGAAAATCTGCTCCTGCTGGATGGCATGACGCTGTATCATGCCGACCATTCCTTTGGTCTTCTCAGTTCGGTAAGTTCGGATGTAATTAAGGATGTGCAGTTGTACAAGAGTGGTTATCCGGCAGAGTATGGAGGGCGTCTGGCCGGGGTGCTGGATATCACCACAAAATCGGGCGATCTTGATCAGTTCCACGCTACCCTGAATTTGAATCGCCTATGTGGGCAATCCACTCTGGAAATTCCCCTCTGGGGACGGGGATCGTTGCTCCTGTCCGGGCGAGCCTCCTATTCTCGCTACCTGATGGAAGACTTGTACCGAAAATTGGTGTATCGCCCTCCTTACCAGCCAGATGCACCACCCCTGGCTTACTACGAATTGGTGTCCACGGATTCTTTTCCGGGGAAACCGGGCCAACGGATTCTGGGTACTATTGGACAAAAAATCCGGGGTCCATATTTACCTGAATCAACAGTTCGTCCCGATATCCACTTTTACGATCTATTCAGCAAACTCACACTGCTTTCTTCTTCCCACGATGTGCTCGTAATTAGCACTCTAATTAGTAAGGATGCCGCCATCACACACGATGATCG
>JALWDQ010000334.1:0-1360 GCA_027039625.1 Calditrichia bacterium
GTTACAATTTTTATTAAATTGAGGATTTACCATGAAATTCACTCGTATTACCGTCGATCCTAAACAAATGGGAGGGGTACCCTGTATCCGGAATTTGCGAATCCCTGTTTTTACTATTATTGCTATGATAGCTGACGGAATGACCGAAGAAGAAATTCTGCAATCCTACCCTGATCTGGAACCAGCTGACATAAAGGAAGCATTGTTATTCGCAGCCGAAACAGTGAAAGAACGGGAAATTCCACTGGTAAAGTCAGCATGAAATTTTTAATCGACAATGCCCTTTCTCCTCAATTTACCGAAAAACTCCGGAAAGCGGGGTATGATGCACTACATGTACAAACGGTTTCTTTGCAATCTGCCGATGATGATACAGTTTTGATTTTGCGGAGCGAGAAGATCGCGTTATCATATCTGCGGATACTGATTTTGGAACATTGCTTGCTCTGAAACACACATCAAAACCATCGGTAGTGCTTTTTAGAAATCTTTAACACCGTCGCCCCAGACAACAAATCAAAATATTCCTCACCAATTTACCAAATTTTATTCAGGATTTAGAAAAAGGGTGTGTTGTGGTAATTGAAGAACATCGAATTCGTATTCGCTCCTTGCCCATTAATGAGATAGAATAAACTGATTGCGTATCTCAATAATTTATTGAAAACATCCTTTGTGCTAAATACTTTTGTGAGAATTCTTCGCCTTACCTGGGAGGGGGGCAGAATGGCACTGTAACACAACTATCCAAAGTCGTTACTCCTCCACTCCTCGTAAATACAAAATTTTTATTAATTCTATTCCCCTAAACCGGGTAATATGGGGATGTTTTTTCCATCTTTCTTTACCGATTCCTTGCTTTCAGCTTTTCAAATGGTTAAATTATAGTGAACATAAGTTCATCTATTTAGTTAAAAAAGAAGCAGAGGTGGTTACATCACAGGAGGAATCACCATGGCGCACGATACGCCCCGTCCGGCGCGCCTCATTGCCCATATCGATGCCGATGCGTTTTTCGCCTCGGTGGAGCAGGGATTCAATCCCCTGCTGCGGGGCAAACCGGTAATTGTGGGCGGAACGGAAAATCAGCGCGGGGTGGTGCACACCGCCAGCTACGAGGCACGCGCCCGCGGGGTGCGCACCGGCATGCCCCTGGTGCAGGCCAAACGCCTCTGCCCGGAGGCCGTATTCCTGAAAGGCAATTTCCAGCACTACCAGGCCGCTTCGCTGGTGCTGCAGGAAATTTATCTGCGCTACACTCCGGCAGTGGAATTCACCTCGCTGGACGATGCCTACCTGGATCTCACCGGCACCCGGCACCTGCATCCGGAACCGTATCGGCTGGCACAAAACATTCAGC
>JALWDQ010000335.1:0-4227 GCA_027039625.1 Calditrichia bacterium
GAATATACCACACCCAACTTCCAGACGTTTAAAACCCTGTTTAAAATCGGGTTGCCCACCACAGTGGAACAACTGGTCTGGGCGTTTGGGCAGCTGATTCTCAGCTTCTTTGCCGCGCGAATGGGCATTATAGCGCTGGCAGTGCATCAGGTGTTTTTGCGGATTCAGTCGGTGCTTTCCATGGCGTTTCAGGGATTTGGCCTGGCCAGCATGACGCTGGTGGGCAAAAGTCTGGGTGCCGAGGACGAGAGCATGGCCATCCGCACCGGGCGGCTGGCCGGACGGGTGGCACTGCTGGTTTCGGTGCTGGTGGTACTGGTTATTCTCCTGTTCCACCATCCCATTCTGGCGGCTTTTACCTCTAACCGCGAGGTGATCGAGTTTGGTAGCAAAGTAATTTTTGCCCTGGCCATTGTGCAAATTCCCAAAGCGGTAAATATTGTGTTCTCCGGCAATTTACGGGGCGGTGCCGATCTGGCCTGGCTCATGTGGCTGGCAATCTTCAGTGTACTAACCTTCGAAACCTTTGGGGCGTACCTGCTGGCCTTTGTCTTTAATGTGGGATTAGTGGGGCTGTGGATTATTCAGGCGGTTGACGAAAGCACCCGCCTGTTGCTTAACTATTTTCGGTTTAAGGGGAAGAAGTGGAAAATTCTTTCGGTACCGGGAGTTCACTCCAACACCTCGCAAACCTCCCGGAATGCCGATGAATGATGTTAACCAGGCAGAATCTCCCATCTTATTCCGGGGGAAAAGATGAATTACCGAAATTTTATTTCGTTTGAAGGAATTGATGCCTGCGGGAAAACCACCCAGATTCGTTTGTTGATGGATCGGTTACACGCCCGGGGGATTCATCCCGTGCTGGTGCGTGAACCGGGAGGCACCGCCATATCGGAAAAAATCCGGGAGATTTTGCTCGACCCTCAGTTTAAGGAGATGCATTCCCGTACGGAAATTTTGCTGTACGAAGCTGCCCGGGCACAATTGGTGCACCAGAAGCTAATTCCTTTGCTGGAAGAAGGAGCCTACTTAATTGCCGATCGTTTCTTCGACTCCACCACGGCCTACCAGGGGTACGGTCGGGGATTAGACCTGGAGGTAGTGCAGGTGCTCAATCGTTTTGCCACCTCCGGGCTAAAACCGTTCCGCACGTTTTTTCTGGACATTTCGCCCGAGGAAGCCGAGCGGCGCCGAAAGGCTGCCGGTACCGCGAAAGACCGGCTGGAGAGTGGGGGACCGGAATTCTTCCGGCGGGTTCGGGAAGGTTTCCTGCAATTGTGCACCGAAGAGAAGGAGCGTTTTGTGCACATTAATGGGGAACAAACTCCGGAAGTGGTGGCAGAAGAGATCTGGCACCACGTGCGCCAAATCTGGAACATTCCCTGAAAACTCCGGGGAAATCCAGAGAGCAGGCCCATAGGGCAGGCCCGCAGGGTAAACCCACAGGGCAGGTCGAACGGCATTTCCTGCAGGGGGTGTTTGGAGAGAGGGAAACGAGCGCTGATTTTTCCGGAAATCCGGTTTTTCCCGGAGAGAATTGTCTTTTGAAGAAATTTGTGAATTGGTTCGATTGCCTTTTTAACGGTTCACCATCTTTCAAAATTTTACAAAAAACGTTTGGGGAAGATTCCCCTATTTTGTCGTCTGGGAAAGATTGGGGGAGAAATTTCAATAACTTTATGAAAAAATTTTCGCAATGGTACCGCATTCATCCCTCAAAAAGCAGAATTTAATTACTTTCTTTACGCGTGTTTTCATTCTAAATTTCCGGAAACTTTTTTGCTGCAGGAACCATATTATGATGTAAAAACGTGAACAATCGGAGGTTCAAACTTATGTTTCAAAAAAGAAGCTGGTCGTACTGGCTGATTCTCATTTCCATTCTGGGAATTTCCGTCTGGATATTTAACACCGGTTTTGCCGACAATAGAGATCTTTACTACAAGCTGGACAAAGGCCTTTTTTATTTAAAGCAGGTGTATGAGACCATTTCGCACAAGTATGTGGATGACGTCGATCCGGAAGGTTTGAGCAAAGCGGCCATTCGGGGCATTGTCGATCAACTGGATCCCTACACGGTATTTTTCGAGAAGAAAGGCAGCGAAAATTTAAAAATCATCACCCGGGGGAAGTACGGCGGGCTGGGAATGGAGATTAGCAAGCGGGAGGGGAAAATCACTGTCATTGCTCCCATCGATAACACGCCAGCCCAGCGGGCAGGTATCCGGGCCGGGGATGTGATTAACAAAATAGACGGAGAACCCACCGAAAACATGACCCTGGATGAAGCCTCCAGCAAACTCCGGGGTAAGGTGGGAACAAAAGTCACCATCGAAATTCTGCGTCCCGGGGTCTCCGAACCTATCACCCTTACCCTTACCCGGGAAGAGATTGTGCTAAAGGATGTGACTTACGCCGATTTTGTGGAGCCGGGTGCGGCTTATTTCCGGCTCACCAGTTTTTCGGATAAAGCCGCCAGCGAGCTGAAGGAAGCCATTGCTCGCTTGCAGGAAAAAGGAGAAATCAAGCAGGTGGTGCTGGATCTGCGCGGCAATCCCGGCGGTTTGTTGGCCTCTGCCGTGGAGGTGGCGAACATCTTTTTACCGCACGGAGAGGTGGTGGTGAAAACAAAGGGAAGCCATGAAGAAGAAACCGTGTTTACCACCACCGAAGAGCCGCTCCTGCCCGATGTCCCCCTGGCAGTTCTGGTGAACAATGGGAGCGCCAGCGCTTCGGAAATTGTGGCCGGCGCCATCCAGGATCTGGATCGGGGCGTGATTGTGGGACGGCGAACCTTCGGTAAAGGACTGGTGCAGCAGGTGTACCCGCTGGACAAATTGCACGATGTGTACCTGAAAATTACCACCGCCAAGTATTACATCCCTTCCGGCCGCTGTATTCAGAAAGAGGATTACAAGAAAAACAAAGAAATTTTTACCGATCTGGAAGATCCCGTGGATATCGACAGTCTGGTGGGCTACCACACGAAAAATGGCCGGGAGGTGCACGGCGGCGGGGGAATTAAACCGGATGTGAAGGTTCCGGCCGAAAAACCCAATCCGTTGCTTATCTCCCTGTGGTCCAAAGGGTATTTCTTCCGCTTTACGGTGGATTATCTGGCCAAACATCCCGAAATCAAAACTCTGGATCAAATTCAGGTGGATGATGGGATTCTGGAGGAGTTTAAAGCTTATCTGGACAGCAACAAGCTGGATTACGAAATAGACGGCGAATCGGAGCTGAAGGATTTTCTGAAAATAGCCGAGAAAGACAGTTACAGTGTGGAACTGCGCAATCTCGTTTCCATGGCGGTGGAGATGCTGGATATCGAGAAAGATCGGGAGTTCAATGCCTCCCGGGAAAAAATTGCGCGATATTTGCTGGCGGAATTTGCCGAAAAGCTTGGCGGAACAAATGCACGCATTGCCGTGATGCTAAAAAGCGACCGTACCTTGAAAAAAGCACTGGAAGTACTCAACCAGCCGGAACGGTATCGGGAGATTCTGGCGATTAAGGAGTAAGTAAAGCCCCTGACACCCCGAAGGTACCAGGGGACTTTATCCACAAAAAATTACTTCACCAACAACATCTGCCGGACGGAACGGTATTCTCCTGCCGTGAATTCGTACAGGTAAATTCCGGAGGGTAGTCCTTCTCCACGGAAAGGAATCCGGTACTCCCCTGCGGGCAAAACATCATCCACCAGCACCCGAACCACTTCACCCAGTATGTTGTACACCGTTAAGCGCACCCGGGAACGATGCGCCAGAGTGAAGGGTATGGTCGTTTCCGGATTAAAGGGATTGGGATAGTTGGGTGAGAGGCTAAATTTCCCTTCCTTTAAGGAGGATGGCGAGGAATCGATTCCCGAAATAAAGGTATTTTCAAAAATCATCACGTCCAGATAGGCGGTACAAATAAAATTTCCTTCCATCGCAAGTTTGCGGGCATTTCCCCGTTCCGTCTGGTAATAACCCACTTCCTGGGGATGATAAATGTCCGTTAAATCCACCATACGCACACCCAGATATCCGTTAGCTAAATAGGCGTAATTTCCGGAAACCCGCACATCGGTGCACTGCCCGTAATACATGACGCTCACTTTCTGTATCTGGTACAAATTGGAAATATCCAGTACCAGAAAGCCGCTGTCTCCATCGCTGGCTACGAAAAGGTAATTCCCGGAAATATCCATTCCATTTACATTGTAACTGTGATTAGTAT
>JALWDQ010000336.1:0-1354 GCA_027039625.1 Calditrichia bacterium
ATGTTCGAGCAAAAATACCAAACATGCCAGTATCTCAACCAAAATCCCGGAGAACCCAAATTCTCCCTCCCTTATCCCATACTCCCTTTTTACTCTTTACTCTTTACTCTTTACTCTTTTCTCTTTACTCTTTTCTCTTTTCTCTTTTTCCATTTTCCATTTATCATTTTACATTTTTCATTTTCCATTCCCCCGATGCTCTCTCTGAAAATATTGAACTTACGCCTCCTAAAAACATAAACCATTCCCATAAATTTAGTAGCAATCGAGCATCCCCGATTATTAATTTAACCAATTAAATTTTCATATTACACAATATCAAAGGGAAATCCGATGACCGTTAAATTTAATTTGTTATTAATAATATTCATTTTATTATTTCTTATTTCCAGTTCTTTATTCTGGACGTGCCATAAAGACCAGAGTGCTATCCAATCCTCACAAACCACCATGGACACCACCAGCCACGATTTTCAGTGGGAGGTAATTGAATTTCCCAGTCCCTATGGCAGCGGAGCTTTGTATGATGTTGCTATTATTAACGAGAACGACATCTGGGCAGTGGGGGAGATTTACAGTGATAGCACACAGCCCTGGCTGCCATATAACGCGGTGCACTGGGATGGGCAGAAATGGGAGTTAGTGCGACTACCATTTATTTATCAAGGCTCAAATTTCTGGGGTCCTATTTTCGCTATTCTTGCTTTTAATAGCAATGACGTATGGTTTGGTATTGGTAGTCTCATACATTGGGATGGTAAAAAGTTTAAATCTATTAAAGTACCTGATCAAATATTTCCTTCAAGAATAAACAAAATGTGGGGCACCTCCAGCAATGATTTATACATTGTTGGTAACAATGGTCTCATTGCCCACTACGACGGACAGCGCTGGCAGCGGATAGAGAGCTGCACGGATGTGGATTTACTTGATATTTATGGAACATCGAATGGACAGGAAGTCTGGGTATGTGGATGGGAAGATTTTAAACCTACCGTTTTGTTGAAAGCTGAAGCAGGAAAATGGAGAACCATATTTAATTCCAGTGACTACTTATTCACTTACTTACCCGATACATTCTCTGGCGCAATTCGCAGCGTATGGGTAGATGAGAACGCCCAGCTGTATGCGCTGACCTGGTTTGATTTATATCGTTACCGGGAGAATCCTGCTTTCATTAAGCCATTATGGGGAAAAAATGAACCCCAGATCTGGGCTTCCCGCAGTGTTCGAGGGACCGCCCCTAACAACATTTTCACCGCCAGCACTCCCGGAATCATCTGGCATTTTAACGGAGTTAGCTGGAGATTATATTCCCAGTTGATTGATTCATCCGTGAGGCTTACCCGTATTG
>JALWDQ010000337.1:0-1353 GCA_027039625.1 Calditrichia bacterium
TTACGCACCTGTGCCGAGGTTATTCCATCCATTTCTGCCAGAGTATCGGAGGAAACGGTTTCCACCCCCTGCTCAATCAAATATTCCAGAGAGCGGTAATATTTGGACAGGCGCCGTATGGTTGAATCGGATATTTTTTTCATACGTCCTCCAAATCGTTACCAATTTCTCAAAATATAATATAAAAAATTTCTAAAATCCACACTTTTTCCAGAGCATGACATTTTTTTCACAGTCGTACTATTAACCATAGCAACTTATTATTAAATAAAAGGTTAGATTCGCACTATATTTACATACTCGCTGTTTTTCTTCTCCAGCAAATTGATAAAAGTACATTATCCTGAAATAATCCACAACAGGAATAGGACTCATGGTAAATATTTCTCGACACAAAGCGGTTTGATATTTAGCTAAAAAGCAAAGAATGAATTTTGCGAAATAAAAAAGGCCGGGAAGCTCCCGACCTTCTTAACGAATCTATTCCATTTCAAAAATTTCAATCGGCACCGTTGGTGATGATGCGCGCCACATCACTCACCACATCACCGTTATCCAGGCGCATGAGGCGAACTCCCATGGTATCCCGACCGGTGGCTCGAATGTTCCCCACGTGAATCCGCAGCAGCACCCCTCTAGCACTAATCAGCATCAAGTCGTCACTATCCACCACTTCCTTCACCGAAATCACACGACCGGTTTTTTCGCTGACCTTAAAGTTTTTTATTCCCTTACCGGCGCGGTGGGTTACCCGATATTCACTAATCAAAGTGCGTTTTCCAAACCCGTTTTCGGTTACCGAGAGAAGCGTTCCTTCACGCTTGACGACCACCATACCCACCACGCGGTCATCTTTATCCAGCTGGATGCCCCGAACACCACTGGCCACACGCCCCATTTCTCGCACTTCTTTTTCATTAAAGCGGATCGCCATGCCTTTGGAGGTGGCCAGAATGATGTCGCTGGTGCCATCGGTCAGTTTGACCTCGATGAGCTCGTCACCGGGATTGAGTTTGATGGCGTTAATGCCATCCCGACGAGGATGCCCATAGGCACTGAGCACGGTCTTTTTCACCATGCCCTGGCGGGTAGCCATAATCAGATACTGATCGGAAGTAAATTCCTTGACGGTCACAAACGCCGTAATTTTTTCCTTCTTCCCGAGGTGCAGCATGTTGACAATGGCGCGCCCTTTACCTGCCTTTCCCACCTGGGGCAGTTCGTGTACTTTTAGCCAGTAACAGCGCCCCAGATCGGTAAAGAACATAATGTAGTGGTGGGTAGATGCAATGAAAAGATGCTCGATGAAATCGTCGCCTTTTGCCACCGCTCCGGTATGCCCCCGGGTGTTAC
>JALWDQ010000338.1:0-1352 GCA_027039625.1 Calditrichia bacterium
TTGTTTGGAATTTGGAATACCATTCTTCATTTTTCCAGAGACGTTACTCTTTGAAATAAATTTTTGTGTGTGCGAATGAACCGCAACGTGCGCTACGAGCGCTACGTGAAAAGACAAAAGACAAAAGACAAAAGATAAAAGACAAAAACACTATTGAATAGGTTCTCTGCAAAGTGCTCACAAAAAACTGCCGGCAGAGAAATCCCTTCCCCACCGGCAGCTATGTCCCTATGTCCTTATGCTCTATGCTTTTTTTATTTCATCAACATCATCTTCCGGGTAAAATGATGACTCCCCGCCGTTAATCGGTAAATATACACCCCACTGGCAACCGGAACACCCTGCTTATCGCAGCCATTCCAAACCACCTGATGATGTCCCGCAGCATAGCTGCCATTTGCCAGCGTACGGATCCGGCGACCGGAAACGTCGTACACCACCAATTTCACTACCGATTGTTCCGGTACATCAAACTCAATGGTGGTGGTGGGATTGAAAGGATTGGGGTAGTTGGGGTACAACTGGTATGCTGTGGGGAGTACCTCTACTTCCGAAACCAGTTGCTCTTTGTGCATCTGCGGTACAACCGATCGTAAGTCGTACACTTCGGCGATTCCCACGCTTGCCGATTTATCCCTCAAATTACAACGACCCTCCAGGTACACCTCCCGACCGGCAAAGGAAGATAAATCCACCACCAGGGTGTCGCTTAACACAAAATTGGCATTGTGGGAGTGTAACAATAATCCCGTGGTGTAAGGTTGCAATGTGTGCAACACCTGCTGGGTGGCAGCGTCTCGCACCGTCAGGGTAAATATGGGCAACGGTATTTTGCTTGTTTTATCATTCCCCTGTGGTTTCAGGTTCTGCACCAGAATCCGTACCGGTAATTTAACCCGGGTGGAGGGGGTTACACTCATTTTCTCGAAAACGAAGGCATTCCTGGCATTCAACTTATGCCCCCAGTAGCGAAAATCCGGTGGCTCATTACCCAATGTGTTTTCCACCTCCGGACGGGACAGTTCAACGGTGATGTCCCCGTTAATCGGCAGAGGCTGCAGCGTGGCAAGGGCGGATTGCAGGTTAAAGTAGAGACAGCGGCTGTGGGGCAGGTTCACAGGACTTTTGTGCCCTCCTGATTCCGGGTGAGACAATTTAGCCAGATACGGTGATTCACTGTATTCCATCCAGGTACATACCGGCTCCTCGTCCAGACAACAGATTGCCGGTGAGGCTCCTTCCCGACTTAAAACAACAGAGTAACTCTCCTCTCCAATAGGTTGTCGAAAGTACTTTATCATGTCGTGACTTTCCTGATAAGACACCCCGTACAGCAAATCCCCGGACTCGTT
>JALWDQ010000339.1:0-1351 GCA_027039625.1 Calditrichia bacterium
GCTAAAACATCTACGGGAACGGAAAAAACGTGCTAAAAATATCGAAAACCGCTACTGCATCCAGCGTTTCACTCTGGGGCAGCGAATTACCCATTTATTTGTCATTATTAGCTTTATGGCACTGGCTTTAACCGGAATGATGCTGAAGTTTGCCAATATGCCCTGGGCACATTTCCTGGCCAGCCTGGTGGGCGGTGTCAAAGTTGCCCGGGTGATTCATCGCATTGCGGCTGTTATTACTTTTGGCTATTTCTTTACTCATCTCTACTCTCTGGTAAAGATGAAACGTAAACAAAAAGTGAGTTGGTTCCAGTTCATTTTCGGGCCGGATTCCATGATGTTCAACAAAAAGGACTGGAAAGATTTTGTGGGAACCATAAAGTGGTTTCTGGGACTGGGCCCACGACCGGAATACGGACGCTGGACTTACTGGGAAAAATTCGATTACTTCGCCGTGTTCTGGGGTGTGGCGGTGATTGGACTTTCGGGACTGATGCTCTGGTTCCCGGAATTTTTCACCAAATTCCTGCCCGGCTGGATGATTAATGTGGCAATGATCATCCACAGCGACGAAGCCTTGCTGGCCGTGGGCTTTATCTTTACCATTCACTTCTTCAACACCCATCTGCGGCCGGAATCCTTCCCGTTGGATCCGGTCATCTTTACCGGACAACTACCACTGGAAGAGTACAAAGAAGATCGTCCCGAAGAATATCGCAAACTAAAAGAAACCGGCGAATTGAAGAAACGGGTTATCTTCTCCAAAATATCTCCCAGATGGATGCGTATTGTGCGCATTGTCGGATTTACTTTCCTCTTCACCGGAATCACATTGATTATTCTGATTATCTACAGTATGCTCTTTGGCTACAAATAAACCAATCCAATTTAGAGAGGCGGGTGTTTCGTTTTGTTCGGAACACCCGCTTTTTTTTTGAGGATTTCTATCTGCAACTATCTCACCATCTAGTTTCCCGGAAAAATTTTGAAATAAGCGCAAGATATTTTATATTCCTGATGTATTGAAAGATGATACAGAAGTTATGCCGCATTAAAAGAAACTGAAAATTCAATGTATTCTGAGGAAAAATCACCATGGAGTTCAGTGAATCTCACAGTTGCTGCTTTAAATGAAGCAAGTTTAGATTGTTACCTGGAAAAACCGCAACGAACGCAACGATCGTAGCGAGCTTTAAAAGAAGTAAATTTAGATTTATAACCCTGAAAAGAACCGACTTATTTTACAGCCATTTACCAGTTCTATTAACAAAAAGGTGGAATGTTTCTTTTGATTTGTTTAACTAACAATTCCTGCACCCTGTCATTCTGAGCCCTGCGCCAGCAGGGCGAA
>JALWDQ010000340.1:0-1351 GCA_027039625.1 Calditrichia bacterium
AGATCTGCCAATACCAATCGCAGGTACACATTGCGGGGGTAACGCTCCAACAATTGCTGCAACAGCAATTCACTTTTTTCCGGTGAATGCACCTTCAGATACCACTGAATCTGGGTTTTCAGATAGGATTCGTCGTTCTGGTATTCGCTCACCACATCATCGATGCGTAATTGATTGGCTGCCAGATTGCTTTGTTGAAGCTGCGTGGTAACCTGCGTCTGGGATTGTTGCAGCCGTTGCAGAAGTAGCTCCAGAGCAATGTTGAAGTAAAATTCACTTTGTTTTATCTCATTTCGTCGGAAGGCATCCCGTGCCAGGGCAAAATATGCCTCGGGTGGGGCATTCTCCCCTTCTATTGCCCGACGAAAATAGTCCACCGCCAGGGAATCCCGCCCCAGATGCTGCTCACACAACCCCAGGTACGTGAGCACCAGCGGATTGTCATTCATCTGCGGTTCGATTTGCGAAAGGATGCGCTGTGCCTCTCGATACCGATGATGCTGAAACCACTCCAGGGCGATTTTCAGACGCACCGCGGGTTGCGGAAACAGAGAATCCATGCGGGCAAGATGCGAAAAGTAGGCGGTGCTATCCGTTTTCTCCAGCATACGCAACAAGTTCCAGTGGAAATCCAGCCGTTTCGGCGCCCGCTGCACGCATTTCTGCCAGTAGGCCGCGGCTTCGGCGAGTTTATCCATCTGCTCAAAATTCTGTGCTTTCAGCCGACACACCAGCGTGTCTCCGGGGAAGCGCTTCTCCATACGGGAGAGGATGCTGTCGGCAACCTCGTATTGTAAAATATTCTGGTAATATTTTGCCGGAACGGTGTAAACATCCCGGTCTCGCGGGAATTTTTGTTCCAGCATGGCAAACAATTGGCGCGCTTTGAGGTCGTTGCGGGTGTAGAGGTAGTATTGACCCAGCACCAGATAATCTTCCAGTTTACCGCTTTTCTTTGCCAGGGTTTCCAGCTTTTCGCCCAGTGCTTTCAGATTCCCCATCTTGTCGTAGTAGTACACCAGCAGCCGTGCCACTTCCCGATTCTCCGGAAAGCGACGAGCTGCATCTTCCAGCACCCGCGTGGCTTCTTCCTTCTGCCCCACTTCCCACAGAACAATGGCCAGATTCCGGTAAAACCGGGGTTCATCCGGCTGGTACTGAATCGCTTTCCGGAAGTAGGACACACTCTCCTGTTTTTTCCCCTGCTGGTAAAGCAATACCCCCTCGTTAAAATTTAGAAGTCCCATGAACTGATTGTATTCTTTGGGAACCACATTCTCCCGTGCTTGCTTCAGATAATCCATAGCCTGGCGGAATTGTTGTTTTTCCGCCAGGAACTGAATAAGCAACA
>JALWDQ010000341.1:0-1349 GCA_027039625.1 Calditrichia bacterium
TGGTCTGGAAGGCAAATGCCACCATCATGGGAATGGCCAGCTTCCATAAATTGCGGGCAATGGGGCCTTCGGTTAGTTGTGTTGATGGTCGTTTCATTTTACCGAAAGTTTTAAGAAACTTAAATATACGCAATTTTCCCTGTTGCTCCTACACCGGAATTATTCAGGTGCCCACACAACGGAGAAAGTATGTGCCCATTCTTTTGAGAAATGACGATTAATAGCAAAAGATATTCGAAAATTACCTAATTTTTTTGCTTTTCCGTCCGATAATTGGGTTTGATTTGTTTATGGAGATGGGTCTATGATTTCAGGTTATATTGCATCAGTACGAATCACTCCTTCGTTTTTATTCTCCTTTTATTTGATGTATATCGAAACGATCCATAATCGCGGCGTGTTCTTTTAAAAATTAGAACCAAAATGCAGGCAACAAACATTTGTCTATCTTGATTTTAAATCTTGTTTTCCATATATTGAGGGCAGCGAATCCTTGAACATGAAAATAAAATTTCAGGGGCACTCCATGAAAATAGCAAACACGTTTTCACTTATAGTATTTACCGCTTTCTTGCTTTGTATATCACCACAATTTGTTTTTGCTCAGAAGGCATCCGCAGAATATATTGCTACCATTTCGCCCCCCGCGTTTGCCGATACAATTTCCGTTAAAGACGGAGAACGATATGTGACCTTTCATGGAGGTTATTTGTACACGGTAAACTACTGGAGCGGAGTCCAGATTGTGGATGTAAGCGACGTGCATCATCCCCGCAAACTGGCTTTCATTAACACCAGGGACAACACTTACCAGGTTACATTTCACGACAATACCATTTATATTGCCAGCGATGCTACCGGTGTGCTGGTGTATGATGTTTCCGACCCTGCCCATCCCAAATTTCTTGCTCGCATTAAAACTCCCGGAAATGCTGTGTGGGTAGATGTGGCTTTTCCTTACCTCTACGTGGCATTGGGGGAGGATGGGTTTTGCATCATGGACATTCAGAATTTAGATGATGTCCGCACGCTTTCTCTGGAACCTGTTTCCGGTTACGTCTGGAGTTTGAAGGTAGAAGACGCTCATCTGTATCTGGCTGCGAAAAAGGAAGGGCTTTTGATTTACGATGTAACAGATCCTACCAATTTACTTAAGATGGCGCAATATCGCACGGGCTACCCCAGTATCTTTATTACCATTCGGGACAAGTACGCTTTTCTGGCCGAAGGACCGGGAGGTATGCTGATTCTGGATATTAGTCAGCCCTCTTTACCTCAGAAAATTTCCCGGTTTAAAAGTAAAGGATTTGCCCGGCATATCTTCCTTTCGGGGAATTATGCTTACATTG
>JALWDQ010000342.1:0-4209 GCA_027039625.1 Calditrichia bacterium
GAATCACCACACTCTGCCCCACTTTATTTCCATTGGAGTCGAAATACTCCTGAGGGGAGGGATCGGTAGGATACTGGAAAATCTGATTAGGATACCTTTCGACGTGTAATACCGGATCGTGTGAGAGTACATCCTGAATGGATTCGTCGCTGGGATATTTCTCATAAACGAATAGATTGAACAGGTAAGCATCGGATTGCCACATAAAATACGGATAAGGTGTGGGGACTTCCAGAAGGGTGTGGCTAGAAACACGCGTGCCGGGATACAATGGTTCCAGAGTGGTCGGATTGGTGATGGTCATGATGTTATCGGCAGGATTGGGATCGGGAATTGCAGGAAGGGGCGTGCCGTTCTCATCGAAAGGAATAATTTCCACCATAAATTCGTATTGTCCTGCAGGTAACCGACCTGTGCTAAGAATCTGATTCTCGAGATTCTCAATCTGATCGAAAGAAATCGTGTAATTTTGAATTTCCACCACATTTCCCCCAATAACAACGCTCCCTGTATTCAGTTCACTACTGTTGAAAGTATAGGTACCGGGAGGTAAATCAAATTCATTGGAATAAGCATCCACGATGGTGGCCTGGTTCAATCGCATATAAAAACGGACCTGCACTCGATAGGAACGAGTTCCTGTATTGTGCAAAGTAATGGTAAAAATGTTGGGAACATGTCCAAAACCAGTAAAGCCCAAATCCCCAATGTAAAACACCTGAGCCTGAGGATTAAATAGATGGAGATCCACAGAGATGGGTAAATTTTGCGCAGGGAGGTGCATGGGAAAACTCAGAAAAATTAGCACAAACAAGCTAATAAAAACACGTTTCATAGAAAAAGTCTCCAAATTTTATTTTCTTCATTCTAAAAAATAAAAATTTCGTGAATCCGAACTGCAATAAAGAGTAGGAAAAAAACAGCAAAAAAATGTGATTGACGCCACAAGATAGTAATTCAACCTGAATTTTCCTCGTAACACCGAAAAGTTTTCTACATTTTATTCAAAGAAGAAACTTAGAAATTCCTACATTAGTTTTTATTTTACTTCCCAATTTTGCACTCGATATTCTCAATAAAAATCAGGAAAATACATTGTGATATTTTTTTCCCGTTTATTATTTTAAAATACCTTCCTCATATTCCCCATTGCTAAATATATCAAAAGTAAGAAAGTTCCGAAACTTATTTTTTTACCGAACAACACAAATGCTGTTCCCAACGCTTTCTTTGAATGCAGAAGGAAATTAACTAAATGTACCGTTCCTGGGGGTTGATGTAAAGCACAGTGGTGCGATTTAGTGAAGCTGTATGTTATTGTTTATTTCCAGGAAATTTTGCCCAGAAAAGCAGTGGGAGCAATCAGCAGGTGGTGCAACAGGTACCCGGGTTCAAAAATCAGAAAAGAACGCAGGGGAAGCGTTTCCCGAAACACCTGAGCCAGGAAGGTAAGGGTAAAATAGTCCGCCAGGAATTTCACGCTTAATGGCAGTAGGCTAAGGGGTTGAAAGAAGGGAAGAGCCCAGAGCAAAAGGTTACTTAAGTGAAAGAGCAGATAGCCCATTTTAACTTCCGGAGGGTAAAATTTACCTACAGAATGATGTCTTCGCCGCTGGCGGAAAAATGCTCGCCAGGTAGAGGGCAGGTCGGTGGTAACCCAACCCCGGGGATTAAGACATATCCGGATATTAGCTCCCGTTTGTGCCATGCGAGATACCAACAAATCATCGTCTCCACCGAGGGAATGGGCAATAGTACGAAAACCACCAACCTTTTCCAGAAGTTGACGCGGATATGCCCAGCTTCCTCCAAAGGCCAGAAATGGTTTTCTGATACCAACAGCAGCGGTAGCAATACCCCAGGTGAGAAGCCGCTCCGACAATAAATAGAAGTGAAGCCATTTTTTATGGACCCGTACTTTAGGAATATTCAATACCACGTTTGCGCCCAGGGCAAAATAAGTATTAAGCGTTATCAGATAGTCGGGCGCTGCCACACAATCGGCATCCATGGCCACTATGTAAGAAAATTGACTGCGGGAAATTGCTTCTTGCAGGGCAAATTTTTTAGGGGAATAACCGGGGGGTGTCTCTTTGATTTCCAGAATTGTTAAATTTGGGAAATCTCCGGCTGCTGCTCTGGCTTGGGTCACCGTGGCGTCCTCGCAACGATCGGCCGCAAGAATAATTTCGTACCTATCTCTGGAATAATTTTGGTTTACCAGCGAAGCGATGGTAGCACCAATTTTTTCTTCCTCGTTGTGGGCGGCAATGACAATGGAAAATTGGGTAAGCGGCGGCACTTCTTCCGTAGGTTGATTGAGAACAACAACTTGAATTCCCCGGTGAATAAAAAATACGAAATAAAAATACATACTTAATGCCAGAAAAGATAGGACAAGCGCAACCATGGGAATCACCGATTATGAGACCAACGGAGTTTATCTCTAAAATCAGCTCCCCAGCCCAATTTGTTACGGAGCAGGGCAAAATAGTCGCTGTCTGGGTGTTTTACCAACCGAGCGACAAAAGGTGCTTTGCGAATGGTTAGTTCGCTACGGTTGGGAATATCCCGTACATCCAAGCTATCGGCTGCCAGCATGGCTACCGGCTTCTCAGTGTAAATACGCATGCACACCTGCGATTCGTCCGGTACAATCACAGGCCGATTGGTGAGCGAGTGGGGACAGATGGGATTTAAAATGATGCAGCGACTGGTGGGCACCACAATGGGACCGTTAGAGGAAAGGGAGTAGCCGGTAGAACCAGTGGGGGTAGAAACGATGAGCCCATCTGCTACGTAGTCATTAAAATACCGTCCGTTAATGTGGGTTTGTAATTCAATTACCCGGGTAGAAGCTCCTTTTTCCACAGTAATTTCATTCAAAGCGTAAATTGGTTCGGAATCCCCTTTCAGATGGCCTTCCAGCATCATGCGATTCTCGATGTGGTATTTCCCTTCCAGAATCATGCGGTACATTTCTTCAAAATTCTCCAGGGGAATCTCGGTTAAAAATCCTAATCCCCCAACATTAACTCCCAGCACCGGAGTCTGATGAAATTTAACTTTATGGATGGTACGTAGCATAGTGCCGTCTCCACCAAAAGTAAAAATAAGGTCGCATTGGCCGGGAATCTCATCTTCGGGCATTAACTGGCATTCGGGATACTCCGGCGGAGGCTCTTTCAGAATATTATTCGCACAAATTAAGGGAACCTCACTTTTTTTAATAAGCTTTAGTATAGAAGGAAAAGCCTCGCGAAACAATTGTTTACCAGGATGGGCAATGATTCCAAATGTCGGCATAGCCATAGCTTTCATTTTTTCTATAATAAAATACCATTTCCCGGGCGCAGATACAACCGGAGTTTAAAGAAATAGATTCTGAAGGAAATTTTTTTCAGGGAATTTTCTCGGGTGTTCAAAACCTGATGGGAAAAGATTCAATTTAAAGTTCATGTAACTTTTGCAGCTACACCACATCTATTAGGGGTAGTTAATGGAAAGTAAACCAATATGTTAAAGAAGGAGGAATAACTTATGCCTTTTATTACTGGAGAAGATGCCAAAGCGGTGAATGAGATTCTATCTGCCATGCCCCGAAAGGTGAAACTGGTGTATTTCACCCAGGAAATGGAATGCCAGTACTGCCGGGAGACCCATCAGTTGCTGGAAGAGCTGCGGGATTTAAGCGATGGAAAAGTAATTCTGGAAGTGTACAATTTTTTGAATGATAAAGAACAAACCCAGAAATACAAAGTGGATAAAATTCCGGCAACGGTAATTATGACGGAAGATAAAGACTACGGAATCCGCTATTACGGAATTCCTTCCGGGTACGAATTTAGTTCGTTGCTGGAAGATATTCAGATGGTTGCTCGTGGCGAATCCGGTTTAAGCGAAGAAACCAAAAAACTGGCGGCACAGATTACCAAACCGCTTCATTTGCAGGTGTACGTCACACCCACCTGTCCCTATTGTCCCAGCGCCGTACATTTTTGCCATCAATTAGCATTTATTAATGATAATATTACCGCGGATATGGTAGAAGCCACCGAATTTCCGCATCTGGCAATGCGCTACAACGTACAGGGAGTTCCCCGGACTATGGTTGGTGAAGAATATGCTATTGAAGGTGCTTTACCGGAACCCCATTTTATTCAGCGCATTTTAGAAGGTTACAAACGGGTTTATCCGGATAATTAATTG
>JALWDQ010000343.1:0-4196 GCA_027039625.1 Calditrichia bacterium
GCGGAGCGGTTAACGGGGAAGGTTCCCTGACCGTGGAAGTGCAGAAAACCGGCAAGGATTCGTTCCTGTCTCAGGTGATCGATCTGGTGCGGGAGGCTCAGGCCAGTAAATCGAAAACGCAGGATCTGGCCAATCGGGCGGCCCTGTGGCTGACGCTCATTGCCATTGGCGGTGGCGCCATTACCCTGTTCGTCTGGCTGGCTATCATGAATCGGGATTTTGCTTTTGCCCTGGAACGCACCGTCACGGTGATGGTGATTACCTGCCCGCACGCGCTGGGGCTGGCCGTACCGCTGGTGGTGGCGGTTTCCACCGCTATTTCTGCTCGCAACGGCCTGTTGATTCGCAACCGGGTGGCTTTTGAGGCGGCACGCCATATTGAAGCCATTATTTTCGACAAAACCGGTACGCTTACCGAAGGCAAGTTTGGTGTTACCGATGTCCTGGCTCTCGATGGACGCTTCTCGCCCGGAGAACTGGTGCAATATGCTGCTGCGGTGGAAGCGCATTCGGAGCATCCCATTGCCCGCGGTATTGTGGATTTCGCCGAAGAGATTGCTGAAGTGAGCGATTTTACCGCTATTCCGGGCAAGGGTGCCCAGGGTAAGGTGGATGGGAAACTGGTGCAGGTGGTGAGTCCCGGTTATTTGCGGGAGCAGCATATTGACCTGCAGGATGAACGGGTGGACGCCCTGAAAGCACAGGGGAAAACGGTGGTATTTGTACTTCTGGAAGGAGAGGTAGCCGGTGCCATTGCTCTGGCCGACATGATTCGTCCGGAGTCCAAAGAAGCGGTGCGCAAATTGAAAGAAATGGGCATCCGCACCATGATGCTAACCGGCGATAATGCCCAGGTGGCCAGATGGGTGGCCGACGAGCTGGGATTGGACGAGTATTTCGCGGAAGTGTTACCGCACGAAAAAGCCGCCAGGATTAAAGAGGTGCAGGCGCGCGGACTGACCGTGGCGATGACCGGCGACGGTGTGAATGACGCCCCGGCATTGGCGCAGGCCGATGTGGGCATTGCCATTGGTGCCGGTACCGATGTGGCGGTGGAAACGGCAGATATTGTCCTGGTGCGCAGCAATCCCCTGGACGTGGTCTCCATCGTTGGTCTGGCCAGAGCCACCTACAAAAAGATGGTGCAGAATCTAGCCTGGGCAACCGGTTACAACGCCTTTGCCATTCCGCTGGCCGCCGGGGTGCTGTACGGTCAGGGAATTCTGCTCTCTCCCGCAGCCGGTGCCGTGTTGATGTCCCTGAGCACCGTGGTGGTGGCCATTAATGCCCGGATTTTAAAATTCAGGAAATAAAATGGCGAATTTCTAAAGATACCATGATTGCTGTTGTTTTTAAAAAAAGCCGATCGAATATTTTTATTTTTTCTACAATTAAAGCAACCTGTCTATCTGAGCCCTGGGACAGCAGGGCGAAGAATATCATGGGTGAAATATTTAGTTGATTTCTGGGATTTAGGTAATTTTAATGGAGTAAGTCTTTTTTTTGTTTAATACACCAGTGGCGAACTGATCCGGAGGGCGGGAGTAAACATCGAGACCCTGCGGTTTTACGAACGGAAGGGGTTGTTGCCGGAACCACCTCGCAGTCCGGGTGGGTTTCGACTCTACGGGGAAGGGGAGTTGAAGCGTTTGAAATTCATCGGAATGGCCAAACAACATGGGTTTACTCTGAGCGAAATCAGGGAATTGCTGGATCTACGAGGTAGATTCCCGAACCACCTGCGAGGAGGTGCGGAAAATTGCAGAGGAGAAATTGGCTATCATCGAACAAAAACTGCGGGAACTCCGCCAGATGAAACAGGCGCTCCACCACCTGGTGCAAACCTGTCAGCAAACCGGCACGACGAGAAATTGTCCCATTCTTGAAGCTTTCGAAAAAGAATAAACGGTTCGAACCGAATCAATAGTAGAAACACGAATTAACACGAATAGAAACACATCCCAAAAACAAGGGGAAATTCCAGGAAACAAATAACAAATAACAAAAACAAATCCAAATAATAAAATAATATGGTTATTATCTCCCTCTTCCCCTCCTCTTATGTCCCTATGCCCTATGCTCTATGCCCTATGCCCTTTTCCCCTATTCTCCCTATTCTCCCTATTCCCCTTATAAACCCTATATACCCTATTTCCCCTATTTCCCCTATTTCCCCTATATACTTAACACCCCCATCCCCCTTCCGTAACCAGCAAAGTTCCCTCCTGATGAAATCACCCCAGCGTCACTTCCAGATATAGCATGACCAGAATGCCAATCATGGTACCGAAGGTAGCAATCCGCTCGTGCCCTTTGCGGTGGGTCTCGGGAATAATTTCGTCGCTGATGACGTAGAGCATGGCACCGGCGGCAAATCCCATGGCGTAGGGCAGAATCACACTCATGGCACTCACCGCCCAGGCACCTAAAATAGCCAGGGGAATTTCCACCAGTCCGGCTCGAATACCCACCAGGCTGGCGTAGAAACGTTTGCCCATTCCGGCGTTCAGGGAGGAGATGGACACTGCCAGTCCTTCGGGGATGTTCTGAAATCCAATGGCCAGCATCAGAATTACCGCATCTTTCATATTACCGGAGCCAAATCCCACTCCCACCGCAAGTCCTTCCGGCATGTTGTGGAGGGTAATGGCAATAATGAACAACCATACTGCTTTCAAGCGCTTGGAATGGCCTCCTTCTTCCCCCATAATGAAATGCATGTGGGGAATAAAATGATCTGCCAGATCCAGGAAGATCACCCCCAAAATAATACCTACCATGACGGAGTAAATACTTCCGTATTCTATTCCCGGTAAAATTAAGCTGGTAAAACTGGCGGTAAGCATGATGCCCGCGGCAAAACCCAGCATGGCGTCCAGCATTTTCTGAGAGACCCGGGAGAAAAAAAGCACCAGTAGAGCACCCGCAGCATTCATAGCGGTAATAATGATTCCGCCAATTAAACCCAGTATAACGGGATTATGGCCAAATACCTGTGTAAACCATTCACTAAATGCCTGCATACATCCTCCTTAACTGTAGAACTTCTGTGAAGTAAATACAAAAAACAGAGGTGGAATTCAAGCAAATCAAAAAATAATAAGCCATTGAGTTTAACGGGTAAAATCAGGAGCTGTATCGAAAGCGATGGTTTGGCAAAAATATTGGCACTTCGTCCTAAATTTTACAGTTAGCTACTATTAACCCGAATTTCACCAGGGCAGTTTCGCAAACATGTTGGATAGGTGCCTGGTAGGTAAAAGTGTCCCGGTGTGACGAGGAACAGGATCACGGCAACCAGTAAATTTCACCGCTGTGGAAGAATAATTAAATTTTCACTCCCCCTTATCCGTCCGGTAAAGTGTATTTCACCGAAGCGGAGTTTTTTCTTCCACCAGAATGAAACTCCTTCTGCACGTCATTTAAAAGAACGGTAAGGGGCAACACCCCTTACCGCGAAGTTTACCGGGCGCCTGACTTTTTCGTTTTAATGGGAATGCGGAGGAATGTAGTGAATGTATTCGTGAAGGACTCGAATCTCAAAATCCTGATCTTCAATATGCGAGTCCAGCAAATCGCGCATGGAAATGAATCCCTTCAGCGTCTGCCCATCCACAATGGGGATATGACGCATGCGGAACTTTTTAACCAGCGCGGTACATTCCGACACAGTGCAGTGAACGGGAGCGGCAATTACTTCCTGGGTCATCGCTTCTTCAACTTTCATTTTTGTGGGATCTTTACGCTGTGCAATAACACGCATGAGCAAATCTCGTTCGGAAAAAATGCCCACCAGTTTATCTCCGTCCAGTACGGGAACAGCGCCAATCTCTTCCCGTGCCATCTCCTCCACCACTTCCTGCACCGTTTGCCCTACCCGGGCGCAGCAAATCTGCTGATTCTCGATGAGTTTATCGATAAACATAATGAATCCTCCTGTTTTTGGTGAAATATGATTTACCCCCAATGAATGTTAAGATACAAATGGTAAGTACTATCACGTTCCTTTATTCACTTCTCCCGGTTGTATTATTTAGTGGTCACTGTAATATGACATGAAGTTGAGCGGAAAAAAAGAAAAATTTTGTAGGTAGCACAATTTTTTTGAATTAAAAATGTAAACATGAACTTCAAAAATGGAAAATTTTGTAGGATGTGAAAAAAGGTGTGCGGAACACGAGCTTGCATTATTCGCA
>JALWDQ010000344.1:0-4191 GCA_027039625.1 Calditrichia bacterium
ATAAACCAATGGCTGGGTATTTACTACCGCCGCATTAATCAAATTGATTTAGCCGAAAAATATTTTCTGCGAAATATAAAACCACCGCATCACGATGCCCTTTCCTTTTTAAACCTGGCGGAAATCAGTTTCCAGCGGAAGAAATACGCCAGTGCGTTTAATTATGCCATTCAGGCGGTAAAATATTTTTCGCCCATCGAGGTGTACCTGAAGTACGATGCCAAACGGCTGGCTGCCCGCTCCTTGCTGGCTCTGGGAGACGAAGAACGATTCCTACAGTACATCGAGGACTGCATCCAGATGCTCCCGGATGTACAGGACGCTTACATCGACCTTTTTCAGTATTACGAAGGGAATGGCAGAGGCGAAGAGGCCGAAGCTGTGTTGAAAAAAATGCTACTGGCAAATCCTTTCGATCGCAAAGGGTACACCGTGCTGGAAAATTACATTATCAAGCACCAGAACTATTTTTTTGGCGAGAGGCTATTCGACGAAATGCTTCTTAAATACGAAAACTGGGACGAGGTTCTGGCTAACATTTACTGGTCGAAGGGGAATTTAGCTTTTGCCCAGGGGCTCAAATCGGAAGCAGAGAATTTCTGGGAAATCAGTCGCAATTACATGCGTCGCTACCTCCCGGAAAATAGCCCGCTTTTGAAACAGGTGGGGGATGTCGCCCGGCTTTCCGGGAAGAAATGAGTCGCAGCACACCAATATTCCCGGAGCCCCGGAGAAAGAACGGGAAAACACAGCGAAGGACAAGAACACAGGAACGGTTTTCCGAAAGTACAGGCATCTGAGCAATTTTCTTTGGTTTTTCCGTGAACTAATGCAGGATGAGGTCTCGACTGCAAAAATCGTTGCTCCAATATTAATGCGAATAAAATTGAAACTCGATAAACCAATTTAACACGGAGATTCGGTATGAAACATTGGGTATGGTTCCTCAGCATTTTATTATTCGTTGCCGGATGTACCTCAAAAAAGCAGGGAGTTTCCTCCCTGACCATTCATCAACACGAACTGAACGTTAAAATTGAACCGGAGCAGCATCTGGCTCAAATTGTGGATAAAGTGTCCTTTTCCCTTTCCCGGGAATCCAGAAAAATAAATTTAAATCTGAACCGGGATGTGGAATTGAAAGAAGTGCTCTTCCACGGAGAAGCGCTGGAACATACCGTGGAAATTGTACCGCAACCCGGTAAAGGTGGCGAGACGGACACCGTTGCCCGGGTGACCATCCGTTTCCCCGAACCGATTCAGGAGGGCGACGTCGTCCTTAAATACAAATTAGCCGCAACCGATCCCATCGACAAAGCGGCTTTCTCCCGGGAATATATTGCCTACCAGGTTAAAAAATATATCGGGGAAAAGGGTGTTTTTCTCAGTCCTTCGGCTCATTGGTACGCAGATACGGAAGAGAGCCTGGCTCAATACGTGGTGCAGGCTTTTATTCCGGAACAATTCCACATCCTGACCCAGGGGAAATTAGTGGAGGAATCCGTCGATCAGGGAATGCGTAAAGTGGTGTGGAGCATTAATTATCCCACGGACGGCATTCATCTGGTCGGCTCTCATTACCAGATTCAAAAAACAACATTTCACGGGGTGGACATTTACACCTATTTCTTCCCCGAAACGCAGGAACTGGCTCCTCGCTACCTTCAGGCCTGCCAGCGTTACATCGCCATGTACGAAGATTTAATCGCCCCTTACCCGTTTAGCAAATTTGCCGTGGTGGAAAACTTCTTCCCCACGGGATACGGAATGCCTTCCTACACCCTGCTGGGCAGCCAGGTACTGCGCTTACCCTTCATTCTTTACACCTCGTTAGGTCACGAAATATGTCACAACTGGTGGGGAAATTCCGTTTACGTGGATTACGATACCGGCAACTGGTGCGAAGGGCTAACCACTTATTTTGCGGATTATCATTACAAGGAGCTGCAGAGTCCCCAGGCGGCAATGGAGTACCGCCGGGATTTGTGCCGCGATTTTACCGTGTACGTTACCGGTGAAAAGGACTTTCCGTTGAGCCAGTTCACCGAGCGCAGCGAGAGTGCTTCCCGGGCTATTGGCTATGGAAAAAGTGCTATGGTGTTTCATCAACTGCGGCGCATTATTGGCGATTCTGCTTTCTATGAAGTATTTCGCACCTTTTACCGGGATAATAAATTCCGGAAAGCTTCCTGGAAGGATATTCAGGCAGCGGTGGAAAAAACCATCGGGAAACCGGCGGATTGGTTTTTCGAGCAGTGGATTCAGCGTCCCGGAGCTCCCACCCTGCGCATCAAAGATATTCAGGTTCAGGAACAGGTGGTGGAAATCACCCTCTCCCAGCCGCAACCGCTTTACCGCCTGTACGTTCCCATCCGTCTAATTACCAGCGAGGATACCATCACCCGTTACGTCTGGTTCGAGAAATCCGTGCAAACCTACCAGATTCCTTACCAGGGAGATCCGGAGGTAATTTCGGTGGATCCGGAGTTCGATGTATTCCGGAAACTGGATCGCAACGAAATTCCTCCCACACTTTCGGAAATTTTCGCTCAGCAAAAAACCATTGTGGTGCTGCCCGATCATGCTGCTCCCACTCTTCAAAAGGCATATCGTCAATTTGCGGAAATGTACCGGGAAGGTGAGAAAAATGTAGAAGTCAAAGCGGCATCGGAACTCTCTGAGGAAGAAATCGAAAACGCCACCCTGTTGCTATTGGGAACACCCGGGGAGAACAGCATTCTCTCCCGGATCACATTGGAACCGCAAAAGGAGGTAAAAATTGCCGGGGAGAAGATACTCCTCAACGATGAGGAAGTCCCCGGAGTTAACGATTTGGTGGTGCTCAGCTTCCGCGATGCGAAAAACCCCAATCGCAACATTGGGATTGTGGCAGCAGGCAGTGCAGGGAAAATTGGTCGCGTGGGAATGCTGATTAAGCATTACGGCAAATACAGCTACCTGGTGTTCGAAAACGGGAAGAATAAAATCAAAGGCATCTACGAGGTTCAGAAAAGTCCGCTTACTTACACCGCCAATCCCCGCAAACCGGGTGATGCTCAGAGTTTCAAATGAAGTAGAAAAGGGATTTCGAATGTTTCAGGGTTCTACCCAGCCAATCGATTAATAAAATTTTCTGTAAAAACACAAAAACCGCTGGTGGAGTTAAAGCCAGCGGTTTTTTAATGGGGGCAGAAATCGTTTTTCTTTAAAAAATGTCATGAAATTTCACTGTTTCCTGTTCCCGGCGTAGCGCCATCAGGGTATGGAAGATTAATTTCTGAAGCATCTGCTCGAAGCGAGCGCTGTCGATGAATTTCTGGAGCCCGTTGGCAATCCACTCATACTCCCGACCCGACCGGAGATGCCGATCCATGGTGCGGATAAAATTACGCTTCACATCGTTAATAAAATAATCGATGACCTGCTCCAGCCGCTCTTGCTTTTCGAAATAAATAACCGCAATACGATTGCGAATTTCGTTTTCCATTTCCAGCTTGAACAACTCTTTCACATACTGAATGGCATCCGCTAACTGGTAGAAACGATTCATGATATCCAGAAAATGCTCGGAGAAATTTTTCTCCAGATGGTTAATACAGCGCATGGAGATTTTGCTCTCGTGTTTGCGGGGAAGGGAAAACTGAAGGCGGAAATACTTCTTGTAGTTTTCCGAAAGGTGCCGGTACAACTCCTGAATTTCACCGTTCAGTTTTCGGGAAATCGCCTGCATGAAACTGGATTTGAACTCCAGATCCAGCACCTGGGGCATGCGCACCAGGGATTTTACCTGATAGCGCAAATTGGTGGTACATTTTTTAAGCACCATCAGATTGGGATAGTCCCGTTCCAGCAACTCATTGAGCGAAATCCCGGGGTCTTCCTGCATCTCCTGAAACACATGGTACAAATCCTGCCGCACAAACGAGCGGAACACACCCCGCATATCGTCCAGTAAATTCTGGCTGAACAGATCCAGAAAGAACTGATTGTCCACGTATTTAATTAGCAATTGCACTTCCGGAACAATTCGGTCGTAATAGCCCCGCTCTTTCAGCAGTTCTACACCCGCTTTATGTTTTTTCTCAAGGTCTTTTAGTTCCATTTTCTTCTTCAATTTTAGTTCTTCATAGTTTGCGCATATTTTGGGGAGATAATTTTGATTTTTCGCACACCTGAAGGAATGAGGAATTA
>JALWDQ010000345.1:0-1343 GCA_027039625.1 Calditrichia bacterium
CCGTACTGCTGAATTGCTTCCTCAATGCGCTGAATTTCGACCAGATCGATCCCTACCGAAAACACAGCCATGCTTCATCTCATTGGATTTGTTTGCGAAACCGCTCGACGTTGTCCAGGAACAGATCAATGGCTCCCGCATACCCCTGGCGATAGATCGGCTTCTGCCGCAGGAACTGAGCCGCTTCTGCCAGTTGTAAAAACCGGGTTCGGGTGGCTTCCTCCAGCGGTTTATGCTTTAAAATTGCCTGTTTCAGTTCCGGGAGTAACCATTTGAATTCCCCCCGCAGCCGGTAATATTCCCGATAGCCCTCTCCCGGAAACAGTTCCTCCAACTTATCTGCCACGGTTTGAAGCTTCTGGTACATTTCAATCAGGCTATCCGGTTCCACCAGATCCATTTTCATCAGCAATGCTTCGGCTTGTAGCCGGGTTAACAGTTCCTGATTTTTCTTTGCCTGCTCTCCCGCTTTGAGGGAAGCATTCTCCTTCAAAGCAATTTCCACATTCCGTAAAAGTTGATTCACAAAATTCCGTTTGGGCAGGAATTCATCCGTCTGCTTGGCTTTTTCGAACAACACCTCGGAATAAAGGGTGTACGCTGTGATTAAATCCGTTCTGGAGATTTTCGGAGACACGCGGTGCAGAGCATCTTTAATGTACACGTATGCTTCCCCGAACTTACCCAGGCGGTAGTAACTATCGGCACGGATTAATTTAATTTCGAAACACTCCGGCGACTGGTCGATGCAATCAATGGGAGATTGTACTACCTGCTCGTACTCGCCGTTCTGGTGCCAGAGTTTCAGCTTCTTTAGGCGGGATGGCATGCAACTGTACATCAACGTTAACAGAGCAAAAAGAACCACCAATCCCGGTAAAAATCTTTGCAAACCTCGTGTTGAATAAAACCGATTCATATTCTCCCCCTTTCGACCTCTCATTTTTACCTGAATAAAATTAAATCAACTTTATAATCGTAAAAATCAGTTCTTGCTACTAAAACACCGATTTCCGGATTTCTTTTAAATATTCCAACACCTTATTCACATCAATTTTCTTTGTCCGGATTTTGTCAATGAGTTGCATCAGTTCGTTGAGTACGGCGTTTCCTTCTTTATCATCTTTTACTCGTTCCAGATATTGGGTAAAACTCTGGTAGTTTTTCAGTTCTCCAAAATCAGCATGTTGTAACGACTGTTCCAGTTCAGCATCCAGCAGCATTTCGCGCAGTAATTGCACCGAAGCAGCAAATTCTTCGGGCGTTCCGGAAATTTGTTTTTGGTATTTCCGGTACAGCGCATCAATGGATTGGTCGCTGGCCAGATCTTTCAGAATTTGCAG
>JALWDQ010000346.1:0-13207 GCA_027039625.1 Calditrichia bacterium
CCACCCCTAACGCCTGGAGTTCCCGGTAAACTTGCAGAGCCACTTCCGTTTTGGTTTGTAAAATATTGGTGCTGACCCAATAGTAGAGAGTAAAATCCAGAAAATAGTCGCCAAACCCATTGAAGGTAGCAATAGGATCGGGATTTTTCAGCACCCCGGGATGTTCCCGGGCAATGCGTAAAAGGACTTCCAGCACCTGTTCGGGGTCGTTATCGAAGGCTACTTTTACCGGGAGTTTAATCCGCTGCCGGTTATCCGAGAGCGTCCAGTTGGTTACCTGCTGGGAGATGAGATCGGCGTTCGGGACAATCACCTCCGAGCCATCGAAAGTGCGGATGGTGCTGGAGCGCACTCCAATCTGTTTCACCAGACCCAGCACATTGCCCACCTCTATTTTGTCTCCCACCTGAATGGGTCGTTCGAACACCAGAATAAGTCCCGAAACGAAATTTGCAATCACGTTTTGCAAACCGAATCCAAGCCCCACGCCCAGCGCCCCGGCCAGCAGTCCGAACTTCCCCATATCGATGCCCATGGCCGATAGCGCCAGGAAAAATCCCAGTCCGATAATGGTGTAGCGTACTACCATAGAGATGGCGCCGGGAATGCCCCGGGGCAGATGAATGCGAGGGAAAATTTCCAGATCCAGGAAAATGCGGGTTAATCGGGCGATAAAAAAGGTTACTACCAGAATGATTAAAAAATTAAAGATACTTTCCACCGAAATGGTCAACGCACCAATTTTCCATTGGGTAGAGAGGAGGTCTTTTGCCCAGTTGTAGAGTGGGTAGTAGAGGCGAAATGCTTTCAAAGTGGCCCGTAACCACACCAGAAAAGCCACCAGATGTACCAGATAAACAGCCCAGTGTTCCAGCTGGTGAGCATAGGTATCCACAAACTGGGATCCTCGGATGGTTCGTTTCCGGATAAGTAGAACGACCAATCCGTCTATCACCCGGGCAATCACGTAAAGGATATTTCCGGTAATGATGCTTTTGATAATCCCTACCACAATCAACTGTGCCAATTGGACGCTACCCAGAATATTGGCAAACAGTGCTACCACAAGTGCCCCCAGAGCAATGGGAAGTAATCGGAACAGAAATTTGGGCCAGGGCTTCTCTTCTCTTTTTTGAATGGGATAAACCTGGATGATGATGCGAGTGAATAAAATGATGGTACCAATCGTGATGAATAAAAGCAGTAATCTCTGGACTAATGGGTGGTTAATGGCATTATTATTAAGAAATACCAAAAAATAAAGAATCGAGAGTTCGTACACAGCATTTTTTCTTTCGGGACGTACCACTCCAGTCATCAGGCGTAAAAAGGGGATGAGCAACACCAGCACGAATAATTCGGCAATTCCTTCGGTGGCATTCTTGTACAACCAGACGGACAGAAAGAGAGTGACCACCAATGCCGCCGAGATGGGACGGGAAATAAAAAAGGCGGAGGCTTTAAGAACATCTTCTCCTTCTTCAAACAGCTTTTCCTGTTTATTCCTGCGGTAAAAATAGAGCATCATGGTAAGAATGATTAAGAAGAGGAAAACGTGGAGTTTCATCGCTTCTTTGTTGGAGCGGTAATAACCTTCCAGTGTGGAAAGGAAATTCTTCCATGCTTCGGCTTCCCGAGAAAGGAATTCCAGAGTGTCCTGGGGGGCACGGAAAGCCTCCCATAACGGCGGGCTGTCCTGAATAAACAGGTGGGTGCGCAATTCGGCTTCGGTACTGCTTATGGTCGCCAGCAAATCGTTAATTTTTATTTGTTGCTGGGAAATCTGGCTTTGGAGGGTAAGGAGGGTATTAATCCGTAAGGCGACGTTCTCGCGCACGGTATCAATTTCAATCATAATGGAATGGATGCGTTCTACAATGCTTTTGGGAACCTCTTTTTTCGGAATAGTCTGTGCTGTAATTTCCCAGCGGGAATACACCTCATTTAACCACCGTTTTTTATTTTGCAAATCCTGAATGCGATCCAGCAAAAGCTGATTCCATTTACCGAGGCGCGAGAGATACAATCGCCATTCCTGGGCAAAACTCTGAAGTTTGCGCAGGGGTTGTTCCTCCAGATTCTGGTAAACAGGCTTATGCATTTCGGCAATGAGGGAATCCAGAATTGTGGGCCATTTCTCCTCGATGGTTTTAATCTCGGGTACGGGATGAATTTCCTCCCGGATCGTATTCAGGGCAAGGTGGTCCTGATCTGCCCGTACCGAAATTTCTGTTACGGGAATAGGCTGGACTTCCGGAACAGCGGGGGCTTCCGGGGAGGTTTTTGCAGATTGGGTCGCCTTTTGTGCTGGAGAAATGTGGAAAAACACCAGCAGCAAAATTACGGAAATAAAACGACTCATGGTAAATCAACCTTTTTATTATTGATCATCTTTTGATTATTTCGATTATTCAGAGTTACACCCTCATTCAATTGATTATGATTATTCAAAATTTCCACCCAACGGATGTGGTAATGGAATAATCGCTTTTCGATGCTTCGTTGGGAGGTTTGCTATCGAAATTGTGGGTGTAGCTTAATTTGAAATAAAAGTCGTAGGGGAATTTCCATTTCAAATTGGTGTTGAATACAATTCGCCAGCGATCGGTTTCCGAGAGGTTGGGGTAAGCGGTAAGCCGGGCAAACATATCAAGGTCTCCGGTATCGAAAGCGTTAAGTTCCGTGAGCAGCAGTCCTTCCATGCTCCGGTTACTGGGGAATTCTTCTCCCTTAAACTTTTCGGTCATGAGGGCGGCACCACCGGCTACCATAAAATAAAGCTGATTGGTCTGGACGAGATATTTCCCTCCGCCCACATTTAAAGTGGTTCGCAAGTCCAGTTGTTGCTCATCGCTGGAACGGAAGGTACCCGAGACAATGGCGAACCAATTCAGAGTGAGAAAACGCTGGTAGTTAATATCGGCATCCGAAGAGAGGGAGCGAGGGGCGTTTCCCTGAATGTTGGTGATGGAATTGAAATTCAGGGAACTCATCCAGGAACGCGTCATGTAACCGATGGTTCCGCTTAGATTTAGTTGCTGGGTTTTATTGGCCTTGGTAAGCGAGTACCCCAGATCGAAATTGGCATTGAGGCGGTCTTTAAAGGTGCGCTTCAGGGGTTTGATATACACTACATCCAGAAAATGAGCTGTGTAAGCAGCTCGAGCCTCCTGAATCACAATTCGGGAAGTGTCGGTGGAATCGGTTCGTAGGGAACCCACATATCGATATCCGTTGGAAAGGACAATGACAAAAAAGTGACGACTATGAATGTATTTTATTTTCTTCCATTCTATCTGGAAATCGACTTTCGAATAATCGGTTTTTAATTGGAGGATTCCCTGATCCATTCCCTTAATTTCTCCCACCAGCCGATCCCCGTTCCGCATCATGATGACATCGTATTTAGCGAGCAGGGGAAGAGCACACATGAAGGTAACCAAGATAGAAGCAAGTATGTGCATCCGGTGCAATGTTGGAATCTCATTCATAAAAAATTCATTTCTTTAATATTCATGGATACTATCCCAAATTATAAATCCCAAATCCCAAATTCCAAATTCCAAATTCCAAATTACAAATCTCAAATCTCAAATCTCAAATTCCAAATCCCAAATTCCAAGTGACAAATTCCAAAATCCAAATCTCAAATGACAAACTCCAAGAACCCAATCCCAAAACCGAGATAAAATTCAGGATTTCAAAATTCAAATCATAAATTATGAAATAATAGCATAATATAATTCATAATTCAAAATTCAAAATTCATAATTAAATCCCATCCTGTCCGCAGGAGGCTTCGCATAAATCAGGTCAAAATATTTAACCACGAATAGCACGAATAGGCACGAATCAAAAGTTTAGAAAGCTTCTTCCATTCCAAAATATACACCGGATGTTCCTTGCCCAAAGCCCACGTCCATGCGGATGTTAACATGTTCCTCCTGATTGAACAGAAAACGGAATCCGAAACCTCCGGAGACCTTGGCATAACGAATCCGGAACTGGCGCATGGTGGGCGATACGTCTCCCAGGGCAACAAATGCCACGGCTCCAATACGCCACCACAAGTGGGTTCGGTACTCCATCTGCATGCTCATAAAATGATGGTCGCGGTAGCGCCCCTGATAGTATCCCCGCATCAAATTGGCGCCTCCCAGCATGGGCAGTTCGTAAAAGGGCGGGTTCCCCGTGGCAAAACTGGCAAAAATTTGCACTGCCAGCACTTCCCATTTTCTCATTCCAAAATAGTGGCGCAAATCGATTTCGTAATTGTTAAAATTGGTACTGCTTCCCAGAGGTTTTAAGTAAAAAATGGTTTTTATCTGATAAAAACCGCCCTGAGTTGGGTAAAAAATATGGTTGCGGGTATCCCAAACCATGGTGAGACCGAAACCGGAACTAATCCCACCTTTACGCCCCACCGTTTCGGGTTCACGCAAAAAGGGATTTTTGCGGGCATCTCGAATGATGTAATGGTAATAATCGTAGATAATCCCGCTTTTGTTCTGGGGCATGAATTTGAGGATTGGCGGAAACTGGAAATTCACCAGAATTCCCCAGGCGCGGGAATCGTAATCTTCATGCTCAATGTTTGGGGACTGACTGCCGATTCCCCAAAATTTATCCACAAAATCCCCAAAATTTATATTTCCCGAAAGGAAGATGCGGTTCTTTAGCATGTACAACTGGGGTGTTAGCGAAATTTTGTATTGCTTGCGCGTGGAATAATAGCCGGAAAGAGATATTTTCGAGGGACGTAGGATAAGCTCGCGGGACGTGTAAAATGTGGCAATCCCCCCGGCACCAATGGCCAGAGCGGTTTCCGGTGTGTAGTAAATGTAGGGATAGCCCTTGATGCGCGTCTGGTGGGAATGGTAAAGCTCCTTTGTGATAATTGCCTGGGTGGAATCGTTGGAGGGGCTTCCCGGAAGAAGGGCGGGGGAAAAAACGAGCCAGAGCAGAAACCATCCCCGGAAAATTCGATACAGAGTACTAGAAAAAAACGTCCGTGGTGACGCGTTCATGAAACTTCCAGAATATTCATTGAAAATTATGGTAATCATACATTTTTCTCTGATGGATTGTATGGAACAATTTAATTCAATTGGCACCCGGGTGCAATCTTGAGAGAGCTATTTCCCAAATATTGCTCTAAAATGAGCCTGTTTTCGGAAACGTTTGCTGAATGCCAGGTGCATCGAGGTGTTTCGTACCTACCGTTCATCATTCGTACCTTGTGGAAAAGTTAGAAAATGTAAGTAACTACAAAACTGAATGTAATAAAGCTAATGCTGGAATCGCGGGCAATAAGAGGGGTGGCGGTCTGCACGTAATAAAATTCTATTCCCATATTGTAATCCTCCCGTCCCACATAGGCAATTTTGCCCAGAAGGGATTCTGTCTGGTCGTCTTGCTGGTGTTCGAACAAGGTTAAACGGCGTACGGCAAAGCCAAGCATGGTGCTTACGGGAATATGGTAGCGCTGGCTAAAATTGACGCTTCCCAGAAGCCCCAGATTAAATTGCCACACATTGTATTCTTTCTGTAAAATGGACTCACCATACGAGCCGAACAGGTAGGCTTCCAGCCCCAGCAAACTATTGAAGGCATGGGCATATCGGAAACCCAATCCCCCGGAGAGGGGATTTCGTTTCTTCGTCAGGGTGACGGTAACGCTGTCCGGGGAGGTAATGAGGTCGCTTAAAAAATCTAACAGGTTAATAGTTGTAATGGTGTTATTGTCAATTTGCAATGTTAAGGAAAGATAATTGTTCTGGTTTTTCCAGAGGCGATACATCCAGCCAAATTCGAAACCGGTAAGAGAGGTGACTCCATGGGTGAGGAGGGTGGAAGTGTTGCTGCCAATCCGTGCATTGGCTTCGTATTTAAACCAGGTAGCCAGCCACTCCTTTGCCCGCACTTTTACCAGAACATTAGCGTTAA
Organism: Calditrichia bacterium; assembly: GCA_027039625.1. GTDB lineage: Bacteria > Calditrichota > Calditrichia > RBG-13-44-9 > RBG-13-44-9 > JALXCH01. The sequence goes on from JALWDQ010000346.1 coordinate 5,947, forward strand.
CATAGGTGTTTTTACCTTTCATTTTCCCAATATATCGGCCATCTATCCAGTAAACAGGAATTAGGTTTGTACTTACTCCGCCTCCAATACCTGTTTTGAACAGCGTGGTAATAAAAGGAGAGGGGAAATTGGCAAAGGGTGAAAAATAGTGCCCATGGAGCACGGGTAGCCTTTCTCCGGACGCACTTCGCACAGAAGCCACGCCCAATATTAACAGCAAAATCAATCCTCTGCCTAATAATGTGGACTGATATCTCATGCTAAAATTCCCGTTCGAATCCGGCCATAATCTGAAAACCGCTGTTTTTAAAATTTTCTTTCAAAACAGAAGGGTCGCCTGTATTGGTTCGGTAATTGAAATTAACCAATCCCTGATAGTACCTTATCTCCAGCACAATTTTGTTTTTCTGGTAGAAAGGGAATTGAAATCCCATTCCAATGGAAGCTAAAATATCCGTGTGACTCAACCGATCGGATACATCCTGAGTGTCTCCCTGGAAGCACAGACTCGCTTTTAGAGGAATGGCAAACTCTACCCCGCTAATGAAATAAGTAATCCCGTTGTCGGCATCGATGCGCACAAAAAGCGGAAGTACTGCAAAATCAATTTTTATCTGATACACTTTTAGAGTATCCCAGTGGGTGTCTTCTCCGGTTTCAATGTTGGAGCCGCGCTGGGAATAGGTCGGCTGGAAGGTGAGACTCACATCCCGGGTAAAGCGAAAAACGGAAGTGAGTCCCAGATTCAGCCCTGTGCGGTAAACATAGCTGATATCCGGTGGTTCCACCCCGCCGAATTTACCGATATTCGCTCCTCCCATTATTCCCACGGAAATTTGCGCCAGGAGAACCACGGGAAACAGAATAATAAAGTTACTAATGAACCATTGCTTCATGCAGTTTACCAGATTGCGGAAATATGACGTTCTTACGATTCAGTTAAATTTATCCAATTTTTGGTGTAAATCAACTCATTTTATCTGATTTGCTAAAGCCTTACGATGAGAGCAGCGTCTGATTGGCAACTGAAAAAGGGATTGGTATTTAGAGTTTAATTTTCTATATTTAAAAATTAAAAGTGCTGAAAATTTCATGGTAAAGAGCTTTAAACCGTGCCCGGGGGAAGTTTGAAATTTGTTGTTGTTTGAAATAGCGAGGATGTGGCATAACAGCTTTTTTTGCGGCTTTAAATCTAAAATTTTTTGTTAAACGAATAGGTTCGATGTGACAAAATGAAGAAAACGCACGCGCTTGTTTGGTTGGTCTGGATAGGCATACTTTTTCCCCTTTTTGCCCGGGAAGAAAACTCCCGTTCCTTAAATCTTTCTCTGTTTTATCCCTTAAGTTTAAATCGCAGCGAAGATGTGTCGGTTGCTACCAACATTTCGCTCCTCTACGGTCATGTGGGCAGTGTTCGGGCGTTTGATTTGAGTGGTGTGGTGAGCACGATTAATCGGGATTTCCACGGGGTGCAACTTGTAGGGTTCTGGGCGAAGGTGAAAGGGGATGCCTCCGGTTTCCGTTTTGCCGGGTTGTACAATTACACCGGGCAGCGATTTACCGGCTGGCAGCTTGGGGGATTCAACCGGGCTGCTGTTTTAAGCGGTACTCAAGTTGGGCTCATCAATTCGGCGGATTCGGTACAAACCGGGGTTCAAATCGGGCTGATTAACATCGCCCGCAAGCAGCACGGCATACCGCTGGGTTTGATTAATCTGGCCGACAATGGTAAACTTCAGGCACTGGTGTACGGTACCAGTTATGCTAATATCAATGTGGCGCTGCGTTTCCTGGCCAATCAGTTTTTCTCGGAATTGGGCATTGGGCGCACCAGCTTCGATTTCTGGACGGAACAGGCCACGATTTTCAGCTTCCATTACGGTTACATGCTGCCTTTAACCAACGAATACCAGATGAGCGCCGATGTGGGATATCTGCATGTGTACCACAATCCCGAGCTCTCCGAGCGCGACCCGGAGCAAGATGTATTTGCTTTGCAACTTCGCTTTTTATTGCACATCAAAATTTCCGATGCGGTCGCAGCTTTTGGCGGTGGAGGGACAACGTTTACTTTTAAAAATTTCAGCCTCCCCAGTTACGATTATTTTCATGTGCTGTTTCTGGCGGGATTATCTTTTTTCTAAACGTGGGTAAAAGTGTAAACACAAGGAAATAGGGAGAGAATAATGAGCTCCTGGATACACTGGAAGAAATTTTCTGTTTTAACTCTGGCCGTTGGGCTTGTGTGGCTGCTGTTGCCCGCCTCCATCCAGGCGCAGTATGTGGCTTACGATTACGGGCAAAACAACTGGGAGTATCAGTTTACGTTATTTTCCTGGTTGCCTTCCCAGTCGGGTACCGTATCGGTAGGGGATAAGAGCACTACTGCCGATTTGTTTTTTAAGGATTTGATGCGGGGAGGGGGTTGGGCTTTAAATGGCCATGTGGAAGCAAAAACAGAGAAGCTGGTTTTTATTCTGGAAGGAATTTTCATCCAGAGTTTCGACAAAGATAGTCTGGACGAGTTGAATTCGTACATCACGTTGTGGGAAGGCGCCGCGGGGTACAGTTTAACTCCGTATCTGGATATTATTGGAGGCGGTCGGTATTTTAAAATAAAAACCGTTTTGCGGTTAGGGGGAGAGTCGGAAACGGAAAGGAAAAAGGGGTGGTTCGATCCCTTTATCGGGGCTCGCACGCACTTTTTTATTTTTAAACCGATTTTGCTTTTTGCCCGGGCGGATGTAGGTGGTTTTGGCCTGGGGTCAAAGTTTTCCTATAATGTCAGCGCAGGTCTGGGGTTACGACTCTCCAATTTTGCGATTTTAGGCGGTTACCGCGTCTGGGATGTACAGTACGAAAGTGGGAGTGGACAGGAATATTTTCAGTACGATGTTAAACATGCCGGGCCGGAAGTTGGATTTACCCTTTTCTTCTAAAAATCCCTTCGCAATTTCTTGGACAGGTAGTCAAATCGGGCACTCGGTATCCTGCATCATGTCTATTCATCCGAAAAAAGATTTGTATTGGTATGGCAGATGAATTAAACGCCGGGCTCTCCGGTAATGCGGTTTGGCGAAATAAAACGATTCGTTCTCTTATTCTCTTAAATATTTTATTTGCCGCGGCCATTGGTGTGCTGGTGGTCATGATTGTTTCCGCTCACCGGAAGCAAAGCGCCCGCCTCTCCCGGGATGCAATTCGCCAGGTGTCCCGCGAAACCTCCGAGCGTATTTTCAACTTTTTCAGTCCCCTGGAAAAGCAGTTGATGTTGCTGCGGGAATGGAGTGAGCGGGGAGTTTTACAAATCCACAAACCCGAATTACTTAAAGAACAGTTGCTCCCTTTACTTCGGAACAATCCTCAAATTTATTCGGCTATTCTGGCCAATTCGGGAGGCTGGGTGTTTGGGGCTTTCCACGGGCAAGGAGAGTGGCGGTTACTTACCGGAGCCAGCGGAGAATCTTCTCCCCATTCTCTGGAGTGGTGGATTTTGAACGCAGCGGGGGAAATGGTTCGGAAAGTCCCGGTGCAGGAAAAATACGATCCCCGGGAGAAAATCTGGTTTCGCCAGGCGCTGGAGAAAAATCCGGCAGATTTTGTGTTTACCGAGCCCTATGGGCTCTTCCCCGACCGGGTGGCGGGAATTACCCTCTCGCTGGGGTGGCAGAAGGAACACCTCGGCTACGTGGCAGCCATCAGCATTGTGTACGATTCGGTGAGAGCGCTGGCTCAACACCGTAAACTAAAAGATGTGAGCCGGGTGTTCATTTTTTCCGGAAATCGCATTTTGCTGGATTTGGGACAGGTGCTCACCCATCCCGTGGAAGAGGGGGAAGCGCAGATTCTGGAAAAGCGCCAGGTTACTGCCGATACGGTAATCAGCACGGCTTTACGTGTCTGGAAAAAATCGGGCTACGAGGAAGAACCTTTTCCCTTTCATCTGGATGGCACAACCTGGTGGGCGTATCTGCGCCGTTTCGATCCCCGGGGAACAACCGGCCTGGCCTGGGTGATTCCCCAGGAGGCACTGCTGCGGGGATACTCTACCAGGCCTTATTCTTTTATCCTGGTGATTCTTTCTCTGTTGTGGATGGGATTGCTGGTATTTACCGTACGCTTTGTGGGGCGAGAGCGAAAGCGTGCCCGGGCACGGGATGTAACCCAAATGAGTGAAACCGAGTTGTTGCAGCTTATTGAAGCGGGCGAGAGCGACCGAGTGGAGTTTAAATCCACCCTGCGCTGGAATTTGAAGTCGGATAAACCCGGCAAAGAGATTGAATTAGCCAGCCTGAAGACCATTGCCGCTTTCCTGAATTCCGATGGCGGTATTCTGTTCGTGGGGGTAGATGACGATGGGAATCCTCTGGGTATTGAATTAGACCGTTTCCCGAATCACGACCGGTATTTGCGCCATTTCGGCAGTATCTTTAATCAGCATATCGGGCTGGATTTTGCGGAGCATGTCCGGTTTGCCATTCGCCAGGTGAAGGGAAAAGATATTTTCGTTGTGCAATGTTTGCCTTCCCCGCGACCGGTTTTTCTGAAACACAAAGAGCAGGAGATGTTTTTCATTCGTAGTGGGCCTGCCAGCCGACAACTTAGCATGAGCCAGCTCCTTCAGTATGTGAAAGAGCGAAAAATGCAAATCTAATATCCTGACACCCTGCGGAAGAATACAGGTCTGGTTCTTCCGGGCAAAATTAAAAATTCCCGGGATTAAGAAATTTTTAAAGCAAAACTGACGAACGGTGCGGGAAAAGGATGCCCATGCAATAATCTGTTTTTAAACAGGCATTTGCAACTTTAAGGGCAGCAAATTTAAGGGGTTTTTGAATAGGCTTTGTTCAATAAAATTCAGGATTAAACAAGTAGTGAATCGATTCTTTAAGATAGGATGGATTTTCGTTCTCACGGTTGTTGTCATAATGATCGTTATGGGGCCGGGATGCATGCCAATGACCCATTTTATTGTGGAGCGGGTGGCAGATAGTTATCCCGATGCTCTCTTTTACGTTCCTACCGAGCAGCCTCTGGTAGCGCTCACCATCGATGATGCGCCCGATGCGCGCACCACTCCGCAAATTCTGGATGTATTGAAGCAATACCACGCCCATGCCACGTTTTTTATCATCACCGAGTATCTGAAAGGGAACGAAGCGATTGTTCGCCGCATGTTGCAGGAGGGGCACGAAATTGGAAATCACATGACGCGGGATGAACCCACCCGGGATTTACCTTTTGAGGAGTTTGTGCGCAAATTTAATCGGGCCGACAGTATTCTCCGGCAGTTTGCCCCGGTACACTGGCTGCGCCCCGGTTCGGCCTTTTACACCCGGGAAATGGTCAATTACCTGAAAGAAGACCCCCGGGGATACCAGCTGGTGCTGGGTTCGGTCTATCCGGTGGATGCCCAGATTCCCTTTACCTCCTGGGCAACCCATTACATCGATTGGAGTACCCGCGCTGGAGACATTATTGTGCTGCACGACCATGGAAAGCGCGGTGAACGAACCATCGAAACGCTGGGGGAAATCCTTCCTCATCTGGAAAAGAAGGGGTTAACGGTGGTTACCCTTTCTACATTGTATCAGGCAAGATCGGATAAAAATTTGGAGGAACCAAAATAATGAAATTATTTCGGAACACCGGATGGCTATTCATATTACTGGGACTCATGTTCCTGATGAGCTGTTCGTCCAACGAAAATGTGGTGATTAAAACCCGCGAACAGCCGGTGATTTATGATCAGTTATATCCTTATTATGTAGAAGTGTGTGCCGTAAGTCAGATTCGTCCTCGAGGGGAATCATATGGGGGAAGTGCTGGCCACGCTGTGATTTATTTGAAAGGAGCAAAGTGGGTTAAGGATGCGCCCTATCCCACCATCGCCCTGTGCGATTCGACGGATGATTTGAAAAATCCCAATACCGGCGTGGGAGTAAGCGTGGATAAGCTGTTTCAAAATGTGAACTGGATCGGGGTACCAACCCGCTTCTTTTTCTTTTACGGGAATCTCCCGGAAACCACCGCGCTTACCCAGGAAAGATTTGAAGAAACAATTCGCTATGCGATAAATCTGGGTATTTTTAACGGAATTAAGGTGCATCAGAAGTACCTGGTGGATAAGCCGGACACCATGAGTATTCTGGAATATCTGGCACATGAGTCCATAGGTACCGATTATGCCCTCAATTTCGGTCGCACCATTTTCAGCGTTAGTGTACCGGTTACCCGCGAGGTGTTGGGTAAGGTGGTGGATTATTTGAACCAGATTAATCGTGAATATGCCTCTGGTAAAGCAAATTATAACTGGAATGGATATTCCGATAATTGCAGCCATCTGGTACATAATTCTCTGGCGGCTGCAGGCTTCTGGAAACCGCAAACGGTGAACACGACGAAGTTGAAGCAATTGTTTAATCTGTCTGTCCCTGCCAACGAATTTGTTAATTTGTTCGACCGAGCCAATAATTATCCCATCGAAGATATTAAAAAGATTTATCGGGACGAAGTGCTTAACCAAACTTTGATGGAACACCACTGGCTTCCTACCCGCCATGGGGCGTTATTGCGTACCATTCAGGTGCGGCAAGAAAACGAAGTGTACGACCCGCAATTTAAAATATTCGTGATGGAATTTCCCATCATTAAACAGAAAACACGCAAAGTGAAAAAAATGGCACAGCGTCCGGAATTCACCGAGCTTAAAGCCAATTTGCTCTATTTCCAGCAACGTTACCAGAAAATTCTAGCTCGAAAAGAAAAGACATTGAGAAAAAATAACGACCCCAAATTTCTGGAATTTGCTCGTGTTTACTACCAATATATTCAGGAACAGCTTGATGATGTGAATGTCAAACTTCGGGTGCTGGAAGCAAATTAGCAGTGAGGATTTAACGTTGCGGTCATCATTTGATGAAAAATGGGGGTGAAAATAAAATTGATGGGAAAATCTATGAAGTCTTTTGCTAGAGCTTTATTGATTACATTGTTGATTTTACCAATACTGGTGTTCGGCAAACCGGAACGACCCACTGTTGGTCTGGTGTTGAGTGGGGGAGGTGCCAAGGGCTTTGCCCATATTGGGGTGATTAAAGTACTGGAAGAGCTGGGGATTCCCATCGATTACATTGCTGGAACCAGTATGGGAAGTGTGGTAGGAGGCTTATACGCCGCAGGTATTTCCATTGAAGACCTGGAGAAAGTGGCAGTGCACACGGACTGGAATGATATTTTGTATGATGTAGTCGGTCGTCGG
>JALWDQ010000347.1:0-4186 GCA_027039625.1 Calditrichia bacterium
AATAAAAAAGTTGTATCCTGAGATTACTCCAGAAATTCAGGAACGTCTGGAATACGAGTTGGAAACAATTAAAAAAACGGGGTATGCGGGTTATTTCCTCATTGTAAAAGATTTTATTGATTTTGCTCGCAGTCAGGACATTCCGGTTGGGTTGGGACGCGGCTCAGCAGCCGGGAGTTTGGTGGCGTATGCGCTGGGAATTACCCGGGTCGATCCCCTGCGTTACGATCTTCTGTTCGAGCGTTTTCTAAATCCCGAGCGAGTAACCATGCCGGATATCGACATCGACTTTTGTTTTGAACGCCGGGAGGAAGTGATTGAATACGTCCGCCGGAAGTATGGAGAGAAAAACGTCGCCCAGATCATTACCTTCGGTACCATGGCTTCCAAGGGAGTGATTCGGGATGTGGCGCGCGCTCTGGGAATGGAATATTCTTATGGCGATCGCATCTCCAAACTCATTCCTGTTCACCAGGGGAAGCCCATGCCGCTGAAGGAAGCACTGGAAAAAATCCCCGAATTACGTGAATTACACGAAAGTGGTGATCCCAATTTCCGGGAGCTCATTAAACATTCTCTGGTGTTAGAGGGATTAGCTCGGCATGCGTCCATCCATGCGGCAGGCATCATCATCGCACCGGAAGATATTACCAATTATGTGCCCCTTTACCAGGCCGAGGAAAAGGGACAAAAAGTTATTGCCACCCAGTTTACCATGACCGGTTGCGAAACCATCGGTCTGTTGAAAATGGACTTTCTGGGTCTGCGGACGCTAACGGTGATCCATCATACCGTACAAATGCTGAAGAAGAAAGGCATCGAGGTGGACATCCAGAATATTCCCATGGATGATCCGGAAACATACCAGCTCTTTGCGGAAGGCAATACCGTAGGCATCTTCCAGTTCGAAAGTTCCGGGATGCAGGAGTATTTGCGTAAACTGAAGCCCAACCGTATCGAAGATTTGATTGCCATGAATGCCCTGTATCGTCCGGGGCCAATGGATAACATCGATTCCTACATTGCCCGTAAACATGGAAAGGAAAAAATTGAATATCTGCATCCCCGGCTGGAACCCATCCTGAAAGAGACGTATGGAATTATTGTGTACCAGGAACAGGTGATGCGGATTGCTTCGGAACTGGCTGGATTTAGCCTGGGGAAAGCGGATATTTTGCGTCGGGCGATGGGGAAGAAAAAAGTGGAAGTCATGGAAAAACTCAAGGAAGAGTTCCTCCAGGGCTGCCGGGCAAACGGGATTGATGACAAAACCGCGAACGATATTTACGAATTGATCTTCAAATTTGCTAAATATGGGTTTAACAAATCTCACTCTGCCGCTTATGCCATTCTGGCCTATCAAACCGCTTATCTGAAACGCCACTATCCTGCGGAGTTTATGGCGGCCACCATGACCTCGGAAATTACCAACTCCTCCCGCATTGCGGAATTAATTGAAGCCTGCCGCAGCATGGGGCTGGAAATCCTTCCACCGGATGTGAATATTTCCGGTGCTCAATTCGAAGTCCCCGAACCGGGAAAGATTAGCTTTGGCCTGGAAGCCATTAAAAATGTGGGAAAGGCGGCCATCAAGTCTATTATTGAAGCGCGAAAGGAACATGGAAAATTCAAGAATATTTTTCACCTTCTCCAGCATGTGGATTTGCGCAGTGTGAATAAGAAAATTCTGGAAGCCCTGGTGCAAGCAGGTGCGATGGATTCTCTGGAGGGGAACCGGGCGCAGAATTTTCTGGCCATCGAAACAGCCATTAGCTTTGCGCAAAAATATCAATCCCGGGCTCAAAACAAATCTCAGATGTCTCTTTTCGAACTTCTGAATACTTCCGATTCATCCGGAAATGCGGAAGATGAGTTCACCACCTATCCGCCTTTACCGGATGTTCCGGATTGGAACTTACAGGAAAAACTGGAGCGAGAAAAGGAGCTGCTGGGCTTTTACATTAGCGGCCACCCGCTCGATAAATTTCGAAAAGAAATTGAATTATTTAGCAATTTAAACTGGCAGAACCCCACCACTTTTGCCGAGAACAGGGAAGTGCGTACGGCTGCCATCATTTCCTCTGTCAAAACCCATCTGGACCGGAATGGAAACATTATGGCGTTTGTGACACTGGAAGATAAATACAGTTCTTTCGAAGCGGTGGTTTTCGCTTCTGTGTACGAAAAATATGGGCTGTATGTGCAAAAAGGCGAAATGGTATTCGTACGGGGGAAAGTGAGCGAATCCAGCGAAAAAACCTTTAAAATGCTCTGTGACGAAATCATCCCTCTGTCCGAGGTTCGCAATCGGATGGCACAGGCCCTTCAGCTGATTATTCACACAACCCAGATTGATGAAAACCTTGTGGAAAATTTACATGCGGTTATTAAAGAATATCCCGGTACCACACCGGTATTCTTCGAGATTCGCCCCAATGGTAATGGGATGGGATTTTTAATGAAATCACGGAAATTCAAGGTTGTTTTAACCGATGATTTTCTGGACAAATTGAAAGGATTGTTAGGTTCCGAGAACGTGGTAATTAAAATAAATTAAGGTGGAAGATTGCGCGCAGTTATTCAGCGAGTGAGTGAAGCTTCGGTGGAAGTGGATGGAAAAATTGTTGGTGCTATTGGCAATGGGCTGGTTGTTTTGCTGGGAATTCACCGGGAGGATACGGAAGAGGATCTGGATTATCTGGTGAAAAAAATTCCCGAATTACGCATCTTCGAAGATGCCGAAGGGAAAATGAATTTAAGCCTGCGAGAAGTGCAGGGAGAAATACTGGCCATTTCTCAATTCACCCTCTATGCCAATACCCGAAAAGGGCGCCGTCCCAGTTTTGTAGAAGCGGCTCCCCCCGAAATGGCAGAACCGATGTACGAGCGTTTCATTGAAAAACTGCAAACCTCTGGAATCCGCGTGCAGCGTGGAGTGTTTGGCACCATGATGCTGGTACGGATTTTTAATCAGGGACCGGTTACCATCATCCTGAACAGCGAAGATCGCCTGAAACCGCGGCGGTAACAGAAACTTTCTTCTTAAAACGGCGTTAAGTTCGTATTTACGAATAGGTGATTGTATGGAAAAGAAAACTCATTCCCATTTAATCTGGAAGATTGTTAAAAAATTATTCCTTTATTTCCTGATATTTTTCCTTTTTGTGATGTTAATGGATCTGGTGGTTATGCCAATTTACACCAAGCATGGTGAAGAATATGAATTGCCAGATGTAACGGATAAGCCGTATCAAGAAGCACTGGAAATTCTACAATCGGAGGGATTTCACCCCATTATTCAGGATTCTGTGTATGATGAACAATTCGCGCCAGGACATATCGTACAGCAAAATCCTTTGCCTTTTACACGGGTAAAAAAAGGTCGCCGGGTGTATCTGGTGGTAAGTATTGGGGAAAAACCCCGTTATGTGCCGAAATTGATTGGATTAACCCCGCAGGATGCCAAATTCCGTTTGAAAGATGAAGGTCTGGAGCTAAACAAGGTCATCTATGCCTTCTCGGATATTTATCCCCGTGGGGTGGTGATAAACCAATCGATTCCCCCGGGGGAGATGGTCAAGAAAAATCAAAAGATTAACATAACCGTGAGTTTGGGGCCAGCACCCACTTCACTGGAAATTCCCAATCTGTTGGGGAAGAGTCTGGAAAGTGCCCGCAAAGAGCTGGAAGCCGTGGGCGTTCGCATAGGACGCATCAAATATGTGTACAAGCCCAATCTGGTGCCGGGTACCATCCTCAACCAATCCGTTTCTCCGGGAGTAAATGCTTCGCGGGTCGATTCTCTGGATTTGATTGTTAGCACCGATGAAGCACCGAGCAATTCTGGAACCCAGAACCAGAATCAGGATTAGTAAGAGTTTTTTGGGTCGAGGATAGTACTGAATTAATTCATTGATTTTCAGAAAAATAAATTCTATACTTTCCCAAACGATGAATATTTCGGGAAGTAATCATGAAACGACTTCACATTTTTATGTTCTTGATTTTGTGGGTAATTTTCTCCTGCTACCCGTTATTGGCTGGTGATTTAAATTTCAGGAAATATGCCGGAGAATTTATGGAAATTGGGGTGGCTCCCAGGGCGCAGGGAATGGGAGGGGCGTTTGTCGCTGTGGCGAATGACATCTCCGCTTCCTATTACAATCCCGCCGCTCTGGTAAACCTG
>JALWDQ010000348.1:0-4184 GCA_027039625.1 Calditrichia bacterium
TCCATACACCTCCCAGGTAATGGGTGCCGTCCGATTCTTTCAGGTAATCTGTAGAACCCATCCATACGCTGGAAATAACGGCAGGATTAGTGTTTTGTAACCAGCTTATGGGTGGCAGCCATCCTCCTGTGTAGTCCTCCCAGCCGTTAGTATTAAGGGTGTAATAAGCGCTCGCATCACCGGGTAACTGAATTTCAGTCCAGATGGGAATGGGGCTCTCCGGTGCTGCCTGGAAGGATGGAAATATGCCTCCGGGACTGGAATTGGGAATATTGTTAATGTAATCCTCGAAGTAAAAGCTGGAAGGGTGCAGTCCGGCAGCGATGTGGTATTCCAGTACACTGATGATTCCGGTGTTCGGATCCCCTGGCACATATTTACAGTAAGCGGCACCCGCCCAGTCTGTTCCGGTTAGAGCGGTAACCGCATCCAGGGATTTGGGTACTGAATTTGCCATCCCATAACCATTTCGAGCCGAATCCACACAAAGGGAATTTTGCTGGGGAGGAGGGGAGAACCTCCCTTTTCTGGCTGGGCAGAATGGAGAATCGTGTTTTATCGTTGGGGGTGCTTTTTCTAATTTGAGAACGGGTTGGGAATAGATAATCTTCTTCTCGTCGGAAAACGATGTCCCGTATAAAAGGAAAATAATTAAAATGGAGAATGTCTTATGCACAACAATATCCTCCCTTATTATGGATAATCTAAAAATTTACTTCACCCTGCAACAGAGGAAATCGCTGTTCGAGAAAATGATATTTTTCTCACCGGAACTTCTGTCTGTTTTAAATTAAAGTAAATAATTTGCAAATAAATGTCAATTTTTTTGGTGAAAATGTTTTATTTATTGATGGAAAATCAGGAAAAGTGTTTTTGCGTATTGAGGTTTTGTGAATATAAAACTCGGAAGAATATATTTTCAATATCGCGCATATTGTAGCTCATAATGTTTATTTAAAACCAGGGCAATAAAAAGCGTGTTGCTCAATCCGTATTTTATACTGAATTTAGTATTTCCTTATGGCTATAGGAACCCAGTATTGAGATAACAGTAAAGGAATACTTCTTTTCGATGGTATTCCCCAGTCTTTTAAATACAAAGTAAATCTTTAAATCATCAAGATTTACATTGTTTTTTCATAGCCACGAGCTTCTAGCTCGTGGACTACTGGATTCCTTCCTACAAATTAGGCTTTAGCCTAAAATTGGGCTAAAGCCCAATTTTTAGTGTGGATTTATGTTCCCCGAGCTGGAAGCTCGGGGCTATATTTTACTTTGAATGACAGTGAATAAATATTCCATCGGCATTGCATTTTTACATAGCCTCTATTTGTTAAGACTACCTGTTTTCAAGGTTTTGAAATATTGTTGATTCCATTCGACCCCATCATTTTAAGCGGGAATTTGTCGTATCCACCGGTTTTCGCAAGATGGAAGAAAATTTCAGAAAAAACTGTTGTTTTTCGGTGAATTTTGTGCAGGAGATCGATCGCTTTAAATGAAGCAGGTGTTATCCTCTGTATTTTATTTTTTCGTTTTATGTTGTATATTGAGCCGGATTATAAATAAGACAGGAGGTTTGCATGAAATACCCTCAGGAGATAGAAGCTTTTCAGCAAAAACGGGAATCGCAAAATGAACTGGTCATGAAATATGCCGGTCTTCCCATAAAACGGTTTTTTAGCTTGGATTCTCAGGTGTACCGAGAGGGTGGGGCACTATCTGCCAGCATAAAGGAGTTGATGGGGTTGGTTGCTTCCCTGGTGCTGCGCTGCGACGATTGTATCCGTTACCACATTGTGCAATGTTTTAAAAATGGAGTCAGTGATGCGGAACTGGAGGAGGCCATATCCATTGCACTGATTGTGGGAGGTTCCATCACCATCCCCCACCTGCGCCGGGCGTTTCAGGATTGGGAATCGTTGAAAAATGCTAATCAGACAGAGTAGGGAAATAAAATCATTCAGGAGAAACAAAATTTTTGTAACCACTGTGTTTGTGAGAACCACAGAGGACACTAGATAAAATGTAAAATGGAAAATGTAAAATGAAAAATGTCCGCAAGATGCAGTGTAAAAAATGAAAAAAGAAAAATGTGAAATGTAAAATGTCTGCTCATCCTGTTCGTCCCTTAGGGAACCGTTCGGCCAGAGCCCGTATCGGGCAGGATGCTGCGCATAAAATGCCTAAAGGATGCTGGGCATAAAATTAATACTGATGCAGGTGAATAGGAAGGATATTGCTTAATCAAATAATTCGGATAGTCTGAATTGAATATTTGAATCAGAAAGATTCTCCTTTGGCAGGATACGAGGCCACGGAGTGGCCGAAAAAAAGAAACTTTTGCCCGCGAATTGTGCGAATGAATATTGGCCCACGAATCACACGAATGGACACGAATTAAAAATAATAGTTTATTGAGAATTGGCATCTGGAATTTGGATCTTGAGATTTGTTTTTGGGATTTGGAATTTGGAATTTATGCCTTTTACCCCTTTCCTGAGGTGCATTGTTAAAGCATAATAGAAGGATCCACTGATATGTGCTAGAGATTCTTCGCTTCGCTGGCGCTGCGCTCAGAATGACAGGGATGGTGGTTCTGTCATTCTGACCCCCTCGCCGCAGGCGGGGGTGAAGAATCTCGTCTGGAGGTACCATGAGGTGACAGGGATTTTTCGCCGGGCTCAGAAGTAAAGAATGTTGCCTGCTCATTTTGTACACCAACTCGACTCTAGCCCGCGAATCACACGAATGAATATTGGCCCACGAATCACCCGAATGGACGCGAATTAAAGATAATAATTTATTGGGAATTGGTATCTGGAATTTGGATCTTGAGATTTGTTTTTGGGATTTGGGATTTGTGATTTGGAATTTATGCCTTTTACCCCTTTCCTGAGGTGCATTGTTAAAGCATAATAGAAGGATCCACTGATATGTGCTAGAGATTCTTCGCTTCGCTGGCGCTGCGCTCAGAATGACAGGGATGGTGGTTCTGTCATTCTGAACCCCCGCCGCATGCGGGGGTGAAGAATCTCATCCGGAAATGCCATGAGGTGACAGGGATTTTCGCCGGGCTCAGAAGTAAAGAATGTTGCCTGCTCATTTTGTACACCAACTAGACTCTAGCCCGCGAATCACACGAATGAATATTGGCCCACGAATCACACGAATGGACACGAATTAAAAATAATAGTTTATTGAGAATTGGCATCTGGAATTTGGATCTTGAGATTTGTTTTTGTGATTTGTTATTTGTGATTTGGAATTTGTTATTTGTGAATTGGAATTTGCTATTTGTGATTTGGAATTTGCTCTTAGAATTAGGAATTATCTTGCTATTTTTTTCTCTTTTTTATACCTTACGTGCGAATTGTGATGCTTCTAATTTCAAGGATGGAATGTTATGAGAACCTATCGTTTTTTCCCCCTCCTGCTAATTTTATTTATTTTACTGTTTCAGTTGTACGCGGGCAGTAATTACCAGCAAATCCTGCAACAGGATGTGCCCCACCTTCAGGCGCTTCATCCCGTAGATGGTGGCATCCTGGTGGTTACATCCGAAAAGCTCCTTCTGCAGAAGCACCAGGCGGTACAGGCTTCGCTCCCTTTACCGAAAGGCTACTGGCAAACCGTATTTTCCCGCAACGGGAATTATGTTGCCGTGCTCTCTTTACAATCCCGTCCGGAGCTTTCCCGTAACCGGGAACTAATTATTTCCGTGTACACCGGCAGCCTGCAACCGGTTTATTCCCTGAAAACCACCCAGTATTTCGACGATCCCGCTCCCACGGTGGCAGTAAGCGATGCCAACGGCGCGCTGGTGCTGGGACGCATTCCTACCGGCGAAGTGTGGTTTTACGGAAGTGACGGGCAATTACAACACCACACCATCCTCTTTCTGGAAGCGCAGTTCGATCTGGAACGGTTACTCACGGTTATTTTCAGTAGTGATGGCGAAAGAGTGCTCGTTGCCGCTACCCGGAAAGGTGTGGCTCCCCGGGGAAGCAGCGCACCGGAACCGGACGCTCAACCCACCCTGTTCTCATTTTCTGCGGAAGGCAGGTTGAACTGGCAACAGGAACTTCCCGGAGATGCCCTGGGCGAAGTGGCACTCTCCCCGGACGGGACGCGCCTCGCTGCCACCAGCTACACAGTGTATCAGGATGGCCACATCGACCGGT
>JALWDQ010000349.1:0-1340 GCA_027039625.1 Calditrichia bacterium
GTAATTAAATTATTGGATACTTCCTCTTCTTTGAAAAATTTACATATCTGCAAATATTCTTAAATTAAGTGAAGAGTTTTGATTCAATTCTGGTTTTGACTTGCTTTGTCTGCGATTCAAATATTAATTTCTTTCGAAGAATAGGGACTTTCTTATGAATAGCACTAAAATAATGGTTGTGGACGATGATTATTCGTCCCGATTGTTTTTGCAAAAAATTCTGAATAAAGAAAATTACCAGACCAGTATTTGTGGCGATGGACTGGAAGCTCTGGAGTTAATCGACAAACAGAGTTTCGATCTGGTAATTACCGACCTTAAAATGGAAAGCATTGATGGTATTGAATTATTAGAGAAGCTGAAGGATATTGATCCCGAAATTGCGGTTATCATCCTTACCGGACATGCTTCCATTCAAACCGCCATTGAAGCCTTACGGCTGGGCGCCAGCGATTATTTAACCAAACCCATCAATATTGATGAATTCCGTATCCGGGTTAAAAAAGCTCTGGAACGCCGTAATCTGGAAAAACGGTTGAAAGAAGCAGAGCGGCGCATCACCTACAATGCCACGATTACTACTGCCAATCATGAAATTAACCAGCCCCTGACGGTGATTCTTTCCGGTATCGACATGATTAAAATGGAGCTGGAAAAATTGAATGTCAAGGAACCCCGGATCGACAAATACATTCAGTTAATTCAGAAATCCGGGCACCGCATTGCCGATATTCTCCGCAAGTTTAGAGAAATTTCCTCTCCGGTTATTCAAGAAATTCCCCACGGAATGCAGATGATTGAACTGCACATTGACCAGAAAAAACCGCTTGGGGAAAAGAACTACATCCTGGTGATCGAAGATGAAGAAAATCTACGGGAAATCGTGCGGGATGTGCTGGAAAACGCTGGATTTCGGGTTATTGTAGCCGCCAGTGCCGAGGAAGGGGTGGAATTCTTTAAAATGCACCATGAAGTAATCGATATGGTTTTGCTGGATTTTCATTTGCCGGATTCCCCTGGCTCCCGGGTTTACTATAAATTGCGGGAAGTGAACCCCGAAATTAAAGTGGTTATCACTTCGGGTTTCGAATTGGATCAATCGATTCAGAGCATTCTGGATGATGGCGCCATCGGCTTTATCAGAAAACCGTTTGACCGCGAACAAATCGTCAACCTGATGAGCCAGGTCTTCGACATGAACAAAACAGACAAATCGACCAATTAATGGTACATTTTCTAATTGTTCTGGATACAAAATTATTCCTTTTTTTCAATTCCACCATCGCTAATCCTTTTTTCGATGCGGTGATGCCGTTTGTTACCCACCTTCATAATTGGAG